>JBGKDR010000202.1:0-13776 GCA_042954225.1 Parasynechococcus sp. | reverse complement strand
GGGAATCGACAACCGCAAAGGGATCAACACTGTTCAGATGGAGTTGCTGAACGGGATCGGTGAATCGCTCGAGCCGATGTTCAACAACCAATTGAGAGTGGTCCCTAAGCGGCAGAACCCCAAACCAATTTGGTTGCAATCGAGCCTGAATGACAGCGAGCTAGCGCGTTTGCTGGGTGAAACCAAGCCTGAAGACCCAAGCGCAAGGAAAGAACTTGTCAGCGAAGAGAACGTCCCTCAAGCGCAAGGGCTCGAGAACGCAGAAACAAAGCCACAGGGATTGAAGCCACAGGCATTAAGCCAACAGGCCGAAGAGGGAAGGGACTTGGACGAGAACGACTTAGGAGAAAAGGACTCAAGAGAAAAAGGCTCGGAAGAGAAGGCCGGAGATAACAAAACGGAGGAGATCGGGCCAGTAGCAGAAAAGGCCTTAGAGGAAGGTGAGCAAGGCAAAGATGCAATCGCTGCAGATAGCGAGGCTGTTGAAGGAGAACTCGCCAAGCCCGAGGCTCTGAACACAGGCACAGAGAAAGCAACGTCATTGCCAAACGAAGAGATGGCCGTCACAGCCATGCCAGAGAAAGGAGCTGACACAACAAAGAAACCCAGCAAGCTCGCCAACCCGGAACCGGAACGAATTGCTCCAACCAGCACCCTGGGAGGATCAGCCCGGGAGCTATTGAACGCCGATGGCACCCAGCGTTGACCTCCGAAACTCCTGTTCTGAACGACTCGTCTCCTCCGACCGCTGCCCGGCGATTGGCCCTAGGGCTGTCCTCAAGGGCCTGGCCGTTGCTGCAAAGACTTCAGCAATGCAACCTCACGGATCAACTAGCGCTCACCCCTGGCGCTGCCGCTGCCATTCCTGACCTCGATGGAACGTGTCTGGTGAACTCAGCTGCGGTGTTGCTCCAGCAGCACTGGCAAGAGGGCGGGGTGTTGATCGTGATCGGAGCCACGGGTGCCGTCACCCGTTTGATTGCTCCACTCCTGACCGACAAAGACAGCGACCCTGCCGTCCTGGTGCTCGATGCCAAGGGGCAAAGGGTGGTTCCTTTGCTTGGCGGCCACCAAGCTGGCGCCGAACAATTAAGTGGGGAGGTCGCTGCCGCGCTCGGAGGGGAAGCGGTTCTAACCGGAGACAGTGCGGTTTCAGGCCGTCTTGCAAGCGATGCATTCGGACATGGTTGGGGATGGAAACGTGGCGGAACAGACGCCAACTGGAGCCAACTGATGAAGGCCCAGGCGCGTGGAGAGGCCACCCGTCTGATCCAAACAATGGGGAGCACGCTGTGGCAGAGCAGTTCGGCAGCGCAAGCCAGCCAGCTTCTCGGCCCCGATGCCGAAACAGGCAGTGCCATCCCAACGAATGCCGAACCAACGTTGGAGATCAGCACATCCATGGCCGATGCAGGGGCTTGCACGTGGCACCCACCACTGCTTTGGCTTGGGATTGGCTGCGAACGCGAGACGAGTTTGAACCTTGTCGAGCGCGCCGTAAGCAGCGCCCTCGAGGAGGCGGGCCTGGCCGAAAGCGCCGTTGCAGGCATCACCAGCATCGATCGCAAGGGCGATGAACGGGCGCTCCAAGCGCTCGCACAGCTTCACCATTGGCCCTTCCGATTGCACACCGCATCAGCCTTGAATGAGGTGCCGGTGCCAACCCCATCCCAGGTGGTTGCTGCAGAAATGGGCACCGGATCCGTTGCAGAAGCGGCGGCATTGCTGAGTGCTGGAGACAACGGACGACTCAAACTGAGCAAACGGATCACCCACGCCAACGAGGCTGAACGTGGCGCTGTCACCGTGGCGATTGCCGAGAGCATGGAGGCCCATGCACCGCAACGGGGCGAACTCCATCTGATCGGCAGTGGTCCAGGTGATCTAGCCCTGCTCACTCCTGAAGCCCGCAGTGCCCTGGAGCGCTGTCCTGCCTGGGTGGGATACGGGCTCTACCTCGACTTACTTGAACCGCTGCGCCGTTCGGATCAGATCCGGCTGGATGGGCAACTCACCATGGAGAGAGACCGCTGCCGGCAAGCGCTGAGTCTTGCTTGCCAGGGTGTTCGCGTGGCGTTGGTGTCGTCTGGCGACAGCGGGATTTATGGAATGGCAGGGCTCGCTCTTGAGCTCTGGATGGAGCTACCAGAAGACGCACGACCTCGCTTTGCCGTGCATCCAGGAATCTCCGCACTGCAGCTTGCAGCGGCAAAAGCTGGAGCACCGCTGATGCATGACTTCTGCACCGTGAGTCTGAGCGATCGGCTCACTCCATGGGAGGTGATTGAACGACGGCTGGAAGCAGCTGCCAACGGTGATTTCGTCGTTGCGCTCTACAACCCTCGCTCCAAAGGACGCGATTGGCAGCTGCAACGTGCCAAGGACATCCTGCTAACGCAACGCCCCGACGCCACACCTGTTGTGATCGCAAGGCAATTAGGTCGACAAGAGGAACACGTTTCGTTCTCCCGGCTCGACAGCTTGCCCGTGGACACCGTTGACATGCTGACCGTTTTGGTCATCGGCAACAGCAGCAGCAGAGTGGAAGGGGGGCGAATGGTGACTCCGCGCGGCTACCCAGGCGCAGAACTCAGTTGAGCGCAACTCATAGAGTCGGGATGACAGGATTCGAACCTGCGGCCCCTTCGTCCCGAACGAAGTGCGCTACCAAGCTGCGCTACATCCCGTTGGTTCCATCGTAGAAGACGACCCTCAGCCGGGCAGCAGATCCCTTGCCCCCATTAAGGTCAGAGATTGACCCTGATCAGCCGTGCTCAAGCCCGAGTGGTTGCGCGTCAAAGCCCCTCAGAAGGAACGGATTGGTGCCGTTGCCGATCTGCTGCTTGACCTGAAGCTGAACACGGTCTGCCAGGAAGCCAGCTGCCCCAACATCGGCGAATGCTTTGCCGGCGGCACGGCGACCTTTCTGATCATGGGGCCGGGGTGCACCCGGGCCTGTCCGTATTGCGATATCGATTTCGACAAGAGCGTCCGCGCCTTGGATCCCACCGAACCGGAGCGGCTGGGGGAAGCGGTGGCACGCCTTGGCCTGAAGCACGTGGTGATCACGTCTGTGAATCGGGACGACCTGTCGGACGGTGGTGCCTCCCAGTTCGTGGCCTGCATCGAGCAGGTGAAGCAACGATCGCCCCTGACCACGATTGAACTGTTGATCCCGGATTTCTGTGGCAACTGGGACGCCCTGGCCACCGTGATGGAGGCAGCACCCCATGTGCTCAACCACAACATCGAAACGGTACCTCGCATGTACCGGCTGGCACGGCCCCAGGGGCTCTACGAACGATCTCTCGACCTGCTGCAACGCGTCCGGGACGGCTGGCCCAGGGCTTACAGCAAGTCAGGGCTGATGGTGGGACTTGGGGAAACCGACGAGGAGGTGATCGCGGTCTTGCGTGACCTGCGGGCCCACCGTGTCGACATCGTCACCATCGGTCAGTACCTCTCCCCAGGGCCAAAGCATTTGGCGGTGGACCGTTTCGTGACGCCAGAGCAATTCGAGACCTACCGACGCATCGGCGAGGACGAGCTCGGGTTTCTGCAGGTGGTCAGCACACCACTGACGCGGAGCAGTTACCACGCCGGTGAAGTGCAGCGGCTCATGGCCAGCCATCCCCGCTGACGGGAATCCACTCCTGCAACTGCCAGTCGACCAGGCCGGCGCGGATCATCGGATCGTTCCGCACCCAGCGCATCGCCGCCTCGAAGGACTCCGCCTCAAAGATCAGAAGGCCGCCGCCGCCGGGACGTCTCTGCGCGTCCACAAGGAAGCCACTGCGAATGCTGCGACCTTGCTGGGACTGATGGGTCACCCAGTCACGGTGGGCTTCAAGATGGGGCCGCCTCTGTTCGAACGACAGGGCGGCCGTTTCAGCCGTGAAGGTCTCGGTCTTGATGAACCAGGGCATCAGCCTGGGTTCAGGCCGCCACCACCTGCTTCTCTGCGAGGCCCATCGCAGCACGCTCACTCGGTGGGATCAGCACCTTGAAGCGGGACTTCGCTGCGGCCCAATCGGCGAGAAGCGCCGCGGCCTTCTCGCTTCCTGTTGCCGCCACATGGGCCTCAAGCAGTCCTTTCAAGGTGGACTCCTGCTCTGCCGTGGTGATCGCGCAGATCTCGACGATCTCAGGATTCACACGGGCCGCAACACGGTCGTCCTGATCCAGAAGGAACGTGACACCACCAGTCATCCCGGCTGCGATGTTGCGCCCTGTACTGCCCAGGACGACAACCACACCACCCGTCATGTACTCGCAGCAGTGATCGCCTGCACCTTCCACGACAGTGCGTGCGCCGCTGTTGCGAACACCGAAGCGTTCACCGGCGCGACCATGGGCGAACAACTCACCACCGGTGGCGCCATAGAGGCAGGTGTTGCCAAGAATCACCTGATCCCCGGGGTTGGCCGTGCTGTCACTCGGCACCAGCGTGATCCGCCCGCTGTTCATTCCCTTGCCGACGTAATCATTCGCCTCACCATCGAGTCGAATGTTCATTCCCTGAACCAGGAAGGCACCGAAGCTCTGTCCTGCGGCACCGCGGAAGGTCAGATTCAGGGCACCATTGAACCCGCGGTTCCCGTGGCGCTGCGCGATTTCGCCGGCGAGGCGAGCGCAGACACTGCGGTCGGTGTTGATGATCTCGACCGTCCGCGACAGCGTGCCGTGGTTCTCAATCGCCGCCATCAGCTCAGCGTCAGCCAGCAACTGGTCCTCAAGGATCGGTCCATTGCCGTGGGCATCTGCACTGTGGGTCAGCCAGGATCGGTCATCGGATCCTGTGATCGGTGCCAGCAGGCTGGAGAGATCGACGCACTTGGTCTTGGCCAGGGTCACGGTGCGGGGCTGAAGCAGATCGGTGCGACCGATCAGATCCTCGAGTCGGGCCACCCCGAGCAGGCTGAGCAGCTGTCGGACCTCTTCGGCGACATACCAGAAGAAATTGACCACATGCTCAGGAATACCCGTGAAACGCTTGCGCAGCGCTTCCTTCTGGGTGGCCACGCCCACCGGGCAATTATTCGTGTGGCAGACGCGGGCCATGATGCAGCCCTCAGCGATCATCGCCACGGATCCGAAGCCGTACTCCTCGGCACCCAGCAGCGCTGCAATCAGCACATCCCAACCGGTCTTCAGACCGCCGTCAGCCCTGAGCAGCACACGATCGCGCAGACCGTTCTCCAGCAGAGCACGGTGCACCTCGGTGAGACCCAGCTCCCAAGGACCACCGGCGTGCTTGATCGAACTGAGGGGAGACGCCCCGGTTCCACCGTCATGGCCGGAAATCTGAATCACGTCAGCATTGGCCTTGGCCACGCCAGCGGCGATGGTGCCGATGCCGATCTCAGCGACCAGCTTCACGCTCACAGGAGCGGCCGGATGCACCTGATGCAGGTCGTGAATCAGCTGCGCGAGATCTTCGATGGAATAGATGTCGTGGTGGGGCGGCGGAGAGATCAAGGCCACCCCGGGCTTGCTGTTGCGCAGCCATGCGATGTAGTTGTCCACCTTCGGACCGGGCAGCTGACCGCCCTCCCCTGGCTTGGCCCCTTGGGCCACCTTGATTTCCAGCTGCTTGCCGCTGCGGAGATATTCAGCGGTGACGCCGAAGCGGCCTGAAGCGATCTGCTTGATCGCCGAACAAGCGGTGTCGCCGTTGCGCAGGCCGGAAATGCTGGGGAAGGACGCGGAACGCCCGTCGCCATCGACGTCATTGAGCACCTGGAAGCGGGCTGGGTCCTCACCGCCTTCACCGCTGTTGCTCTTGCCACCGATGCGGTTCATCGCCACCGCCAGAACCTCATGGGCCTCCCGGGAGAGTGCACCGAGGCTCATGCCACCGGTGCAGAAGCGGGTGCAGATGCTTTCCACGCTCTCCACTTGATCCAGGGGCAGAGGCGTAGGAGCCAGCTTGAACTCGAGCAGATCGCGGAGGGCCGTGACAGGACGGTTCTCCAGCAGGGTCTTGTAGGTCGAGAAGTGGTCGTAACCGGGACCGGTCTTGACCGCCGCATGGAGCGCCTTGGCCATCTCGGGGCTGTTGAGGTGATACTCGCCACCGGTGCGGTACTGCACGAAACCCATGAACTCGAGCTTGCTGCGGTTCAGCTCGGGGAAGGCCTTGGCGTGCAGCGACAGGGTTTCATTCGCCAGCTCGGCCAGGGTCATGCCCGCCACACGACTGGTAGTACCGGTGAAGGCGGTATCGATCACGTCGGCACCGAGGCCGATGGCCTCGAAAATCTGTGCGCCGTGGTAACTCGCCAGTAAGGAGATACCGATCTTGGAGAGGATCTTGCGCAGGCCGTTCTCCAAGGACACCCGCACATTGGCCTGAACTTTGTCGGCATTGAGTGCGGGCAGTTTTCCCTGCTCGATCCGCTTCTGAGTCTTGGGATGCGCCAACCAATGGCGAGTTGTCTCCCAGGTCAGCCAAGGACAAACCGCGCTGGCGCCATAGCCGATCAGACAGGCCAGATGATGGGTGCTCCAGCACTGGGCGGTGTCGGCCACCAAGGAGCACTGCAGGCGCAGCTTCTGGCGCAGCAGGTGATGGTGGACTGCACCAACCGCCAACAGGGCCGGCATCGCAACCGTGGTGGCCGAGAGCTGGGCAGCGGCACCGGATCCATCGATCCGGTCGGAGAGGATCAGCACCTGGGCTCCGTTGCGCACGGCCTGCTCAGCCTGCTGACAAAGGGAATCAAGGGCCGACTTGAGGCCACCGGCACAGGCTTCAACGGCCACCTGGGTGGACAGGGTCGTGGTCGGAAGACCCTGCTGGCTGATGGCCGACAGCTCCTCCTCATTGAGCACGGGTGTCTCGAGGTGGATCACGGAGGCCGCCTCCGCTTGAGGTTTCAGCGCGGGACGACGCTCACCCAGGTGCATCTCCAGACTCATCACCAGCTTTTCCCGCAGGGGGTCGATCGGCGGGTTGGTGACCTGAGCGAACCGCTGCTTGAAATAGTCGTAGAGCAGGTGCGGTTTTTCGGAGAGGACCGCCAGGGGGATGTCATCACCCATGCAGTAGGTGGGTTCCTTGCCCAGTCCGGCCATGTCTTCGATGATCAGATCGAAGTCCTCAGCGGTGAAGCCCATCGCGGTCTGCAACCGCAGCAGATCAAGCTCACCCACCTGCTGATCCTGCGTCCAGGGCTGGGAGGGAAGAGCGCGGCGATGCTCTTTCAACCAGTCGCCGTAGGGAAAGCGTGAGGCGGCGTCTTCTTTGACAGCCCAGTTGTCCAGCAGCTGTCCGTTCTCCAGATCAACAGCCACCATCTGGCCGGGACCGAGACGCCCCTTCTGGACGATGGTCTTGCCGGTGAGATCAACAACACCTGTTTCGGATCCCATGATCACGAAACCATCGCTGGTCGTGCACCAGCGGGCCGGACGCAGACCATTGCGATCCAGGGTTGCGCCCACCCGCTTGCCATCGGCAAACACGAGCAAGGCAGGGCCATCCCAGGGCTCCTGAATCCCCGCATTGAATTCATACATCGCCGTCACGTCAGGACGGCTGTCGAGATCTGGCTGGTTCCTGAAGGCTTCCGGCACCAGGGTGATCAGGCTGTCCGTGATGGAGCGGCCGCTGCGGACCATCAGCTCGAGGGTCGCATCGAGGTTGGCGGAATCACTGAACGCCGGATTCACCACCGGGATCAGATCCTTCGAGGCCTCACCCCAGACATTCTCGAGGCTGGCTTCAGAGGCTTTGGCCCAGTTGAGATTGCCCAGAAGAGTGTTGATCTCACCGTTATGGCCCAGAAGGCGCATCGGCTGAGCCAGGGGCCAACGCGGGAGCGTGTTCGTGCTGAAGCGGCGGTGATAAACCGCGAAACTCACCTCGAACCGTGGATCTCTGAGATCGGCGTAGTAACGCGCCAGAACTTCGGATCGCACCATGCCTTTGTAGACAACGGTCCGGCTGCTCAACGACGCCACGTAGAAGTCGCGGGAGTTCTCTGGGCCGAATTCCTGCCGGGCACGCGCACCCACACGGCGGCGCAGACGGAGCAAGAGGGCTTCGAGAGCGTCACCCTCCACCGTTGCACCGATGGACCATTGCTCAATCGCCGGCGCCGTTTCACGGGCCATCGGTCCAAGCACTGCCGGATCAACGGGGACCTCGCGCCAGCCCAAGGGGATCAGTCCAAGAGCTGTCGCCTCCTCGTCACAGAATCGACGGGCAGCCACGCGACGCTGATCATCCGTCGGAAGAAACAACATGCCGAGCCCCTTGGCCGACTCGGCCTCAGCCCAGACGGCCCGGAGATAGCTCCAGGGAATTCCGCAGAGAACACCGGCTCCATCGCCGGAATCGCCATCACCACCGCAACCACCGCGGTGCTCCATGCATCCGAGTCCCCTCAGGGCCTGCTGAAGCACCCAGTGACTGGCCTCACCGGAGAGCTGGGCCAGAAAACCAACGCCACACGCGTCCTTCTCGCCTGCAACGGCTTCAGGGGCAGGACTGTCGTTGTAGAAGCAGTCAGTGGGGCGAATGGCTTGTGACATAAACATCAACCGGGCGGACGCATGGACTGCAGCCACGTCGCCTGCAGAAACCATCGCGGTTGACGATCCTAGGCAGGCGTGATTCCCCAGCTGAGCCCCGATGCTTGTGTTCGCCCAGCTGCCTCAGCCGCTCCCTCCCCCGCCTCCTGAAATCCGCACTCTCGGAAGGGAACGGGGAGATCAGGTGCGGATCGATGGCCAAGGGATCCGAAGTCCCTGGGCCTGGATCCCCCCCCGCGATGGCCAGCCCCCACAGCTGTGGCTGCCGCTTGAACTGCTTGAGAATCGACTTGGATTCAGCAGGACTCAGGGAACGCTGCGCTGGTTCGGGGCAGAGCATCCTCTGGTTCAGCTGCCCCAGCGGCGCCTCGGTGATGAAGTCGCCTTGGATGCGTGGCCATGGCTGCAGCAGCTGGGTGTCACACCAGATCGCGATGGACAACGCCTTGAGCTGACGCTTCAGGCACCCACGCTTCAGCAGTTGAGACGCGGCACCGGCCAGCGCTCGGATCGGCTGGTCCTGGATCTCGACGGTCCGGTGTTCGTGCAGAGGGTCGGCCGCGACCTCGTCCTTGAGCTCAGGGCAGACCAGGACCAGATCCGGATGCTTCAGGGAATGGGCATCGGGGCCAGCCATCAGGGCAGCACCTTGCGACTGCGCGGACAGGCCACACGGCTGCGCAGCCTCAGCCTCGCCAACCCATGGCGGTTGGTCCTGGACGGGGTTCGACCAAATCAGGGATCCACTGCCCAAGCGCCACGTCCGGTGCTCCCGCTGACCCATCCGCAGATCGCACCGCTGATCCGCAAGGGCTTCGTCCTTGAACATCGCCAGATCAAGGTGGGGGTCAAACCACTGGAGCTCTGGCGCGTGGGCGGACAGCTTCAGAGCCTCGGGCTGACCCTTCAAGCCCAGACCCAGGTCGGCACGCAGCAGGGATTGCGTTTTCTGCCGCAACTCTCATCAGCCCCAACAACCGTCGCAGCGGTCAACGGTGGATTTTTCAATCGCATCACCCAGCTGCCACTGGGTGCCCTTCGCAAGGAGGGGGCCTGGCTCTCCGGTCCGATCCTCAACCGTGGGGCGGTCGGCTGGAATCGCGGAGGCATACCTCGCTTCGGCCGTTTGAGCTTGACGCAGGAGCTGCGAGGCCCCGATCGCCGAACCTGGAGGCTGAGTCATCTCAACAGCGGTTATATCCAGAGAGGGCTGAGCCGTTACACCGACGCCTGGGGGCCGCGTTACAAGGCCCTGAGCGGGGAGGAAGCAGCCGTCCTGATCAGTAACGGACGCGTCGAACAGGCCTTCGACCAGGACGCCTTGGCCCACGGTGTCGTGCTCCCCGCTGGCAAGGAACTGATCGTGGCCCGTGGCGGCATCGAGATGCCGATCAAACCAGGAGATCAGGTTCAACTCCAGGAACGCGTCAATGCCCCACTGGGCGACCTGGCCAACGTGATCGGGGGAGGCCCGTTGCTGTTGATGGAAGGCCAGGTGGTCCTGAATGGCCGAATCGAGGGCTTCAGTCCGGATTTCCTCAGGGTGCGAGCTCCACGCACAGTCGTGGGACATGGACCGGATGGGACCTGGCTGATCGCATTACGCGGCAGCACCGGAACGGATCCGACGTTGCTGGAGACCGCCCTGGCAGCCCAACAACTGAAGCTCAAACAAGCGCTCAACCTCGACGGAGGCAGCTCAACGACCCTTGTGGTGGCCGGCCGCACCGTGGTGAACGGTCGCGGCTTCCCGCCATTGATTCACAACGGATTAGGCCTGGGCCTGCTCTGAGACCTGCGACGATGGAACGACGCTTGATGACGCCATGGCCGCCAATCTGAGGTTGACCGCTGCTGCAGCGGCGGAACTCGGGCGACAGGCCGCTGTGGCTGGCACACCCGGGATGATGCATCTGGAACTGCTCCCGGGTGAGTGCGCCGACCACGTGATTCACATTCGACCCGGACAGCTGGCCGGCATCGCCGTCGCCAGGGCCGATGGCGTCACCCTGCACGCCCCCAGCCAACAACTCAAACAACTGGCCGGGCTTTGCCTGGACTACCGAGGCGACCTGAGTGGTGGCGGGTTTCTGATCCTTGGCAGCGATGGGGTCGAGCCCTGTGCCTGCGGCAGCGCCTTCAGCCGTCGTTGAGGGAGTGGGGGCCCGCCACCCGGTATCCTTGTGGATTGTCGAATCAGGTCGGGGTGTCCGACCGCAAGCCGACCCTCGATGCCAACAATCCAACAGCTGATCCGCACGGAGCGCCAGCGCCTCAAAGCCAAGACCAAGTCCCCGGCACTGAAGTCCTGCCCGGAACGCCGGGGTGTCTGCACTCGCGTGTACACCTCCACCCCCAAAAAGCCGAACTCGGCCCTCCGGAAAGTCGCCCGTGTGCGTCTCACCTCCGGCTTCGAAGTCACGGCTTACATCGGTGGGATCGGCCATAACCTCCAGGAGCACTCCGTCGTCCTGATCCGCGGCGGCCGTGTCAAGGATCTGCCCGGTGTGCGCTACCACATCATTCGCGGAACATTGGACACCGCTGGCGTCAAGGACCGTCGTCAGTCCCGTTCCAAGTACGGCGCGAAGACGCCGAAAGATTGATCGCTGATCACCAGCATCCACCCACCCCGACCGACCTCAACGTTCTGACGATCCTTCATGTCACGCCGTAACGCTGCAGAAAAGCGCCCGATTCTCCCCGACCCCCAGTTCAACAGCCGTCTCGCCGCCATGATGGTGGCCCGTCTGATGAAGCACGGGAAGAAATCCACGGCGCAGAGGATCCTCTCGGATGCCTTCGGGCTGATCAACGAGCGCACCGGTGGTGATCCACTGGAGCTGTTTGAAACCGCAGTCAAAAACGCGACACCGTTGGTGGAAGTCCGCGCCCGTCGTGTCGGTGGTGCCACCTATCAGGTGCCCATGGAAGTGCGCCAGGAGCGCGGCACCGCCATGGCCTTGCGCTGGCTCGTGAGCTTCTCCCGCGCTCGCAATGGCCGGAGCATGGCCCAGAAGTTGGCCGGTGAACTGATGGATGCCGCCAACGAGGCTGGCAACGCGGTCCGCAAGCGCGAAGAAACCCACAAAATGGCCGAAGCCAACAAGGCATTCGCCCACTACCGCTATTGAGGCCGGTTGGCCAGCCGAACAACACGATTGTTCATGGCTGGCCTGTAGAGTCTCTCCCGCCTTTTAACGCCTCAACCCCGGAGATTTTCCTGTGGCCCGCGCTTTTCCCCTGGAACGCGTCAGAAATATTGGTATTGCGGCTCATATCGACGCCGGCAAAACCACCACGACTGAACGAATCCTGTTTTATTCAGGAGTGGTGCACAAAATTGGCGAGGTGCACGATGGCGCCGCCGTCACCGACTGGATGGCCCAGGAACGGGAACGTGGCATCACCATCACCGCGGCTGCCATTTCCACCAGCTGGAAAGATCACCGCATCAACATCATCGACACCCCCGGGCACGTCGACTTCACCATCGAAGTCGAGCGCTCCATGCGTGTGCTTGATGGCGTGATTGCTGTGTTCTGCGCCGTTGGTGGCGTTCAGCCTCAGTCTGAAACCGTCTGGCGCCAGGCTGATCGCTACTCCGTGCCCCGCATGGTGTTCGTGAACAAGATGGACCGCACCGGTGCGGACTTCCTCAAGGTTCACGGTCAGATCAAGGATCGCCTGAAGGCGAATGCCGTCCCCATTCAGCTGCCGATCGGTGCTGAGGGCGAGTTGAGCGGCATCATCGACCTCGTTGAAAACAAGGCGCACATCTACAAAGACGATCTCGGTCAGGACATCGAGGTCACCGACGTGCCCGATGACATGAAGGACCAGGTCGCCGAATGGCGCAATGTCCTCATGGAAGCGGTTGCTGAAACCGATGAGGCACTGATTGAGAAGTTCCTCGAGACCGGCGAACTCAGCAACGACGAGCTCAAGAAAGGCATCCGCGAAGGTGTGCTGAAGCACGGCATGGTTCCGGTGCTCTGCGGCTCCGCCTTCAAGAACAAGGGTGTGCAGCTGGTGCTGGATGCCGTTGTTGACTACCTGCCGGCTCCAATCGACGTTCCCCCGATCCAGGGTGTGCTGCCCGACGGGAAGGAAGCTGTTCGTCCTTCCGACGACAATGCCCCGTTCAGCGCTCTGGCCTTCAAGGTCATGGCCGATCCCTACGGCAAGCTCACCTTCGTCCGGATGTACTCCGGCGTTCTGGAGAAGGGCAGCTATGTGCTGAACTCCACCAAAGATGCCAAGGAGCGCATCTCTCGTCTGGTGGTGCTGAAAGCAGACGACCGCGAAGAGGTGGACGAGCTCCGCGCTGGCGATCTTGGCGCAGTCCTCGGACTGAAGGCCACCACAACAGGTGACACCCTCTGTTCCGTTGACGATCCGATCGTCCTCGAGACACTGTTTGTCCCTGAGCCGGTGATTTCGGTTGCCGTCGAGCCCAAGACCAAGGGCGATATGGAGAAACTCTCCAAAGCCCTGGTCGCCCTGGCCGAAGAAGATCCCACCTTCCGTGTGAACACGGATCAGGAAACCGGCCAGACCGTGATCGCAGGCATGGGTGAACTTCACCTCGAGATCCTTGTGGATCGCATGCTTCGCGAGTTCAAGGTTGAAGCCAACATCGGTGCACCTCAGGTGTCTTACCGGGAGACCATCCGCGCCTCCTCACGGGGCGAAGGCAAGTTCTCCCGTCAGACGGGTGGTAAAGGCCAATACGGTCATGTTGTGATCGAAATGGAGCCCGGCGAGCCGGAATCCGGTTTCGAATTCGTCAACAAGATCGTTGGTGGTGTTGTTCCGAAGGAATACATCAAGCCCTCCGAAATGGGCATGAAGGAGACCTGCGAATCCGGCGTCATTGCCGGTTATCCGCTGATCGACGTGAAGGTCACCATGGTCGACGGTTCATATCACGATGTGGACTCGTCTGAAATGGCCTTCAAGATCGCAGGATCCATGGCCTTCAAAGATGCCGTCAAGAAGTGCAACCCTGTGCTTCTTGAACCGATGATGAAGGTCGAGGTCGAAGTTCCCGAGGATTTCCTCGGCTCGATCATCGGTGACCTGTCCTCCCGTCGGGGACAGGTTGAAGGTCAGGCAATTGACGATGGCACGTCGAAAGTCTCGGCCAAGGTGCCCCTGGCCGAGATGTTCGGCTACGCCACCGAACTCCGATCCATGACCCAGGGTCGGGGTATTTTCTCGATGGAATTCAGCCAC
>JBGKDR010000201.1:0-6869 GCA_042954225.1 Parasynechococcus sp. | reverse complement strand
CCGCTTCATGCCGGTGGGGACCCTGGCCACCGTCAAGGGAATCAGCACGGAGCAACTGAGACGGACGGGCGCCCAGATGGTGCTGTCGAATACGTATCACCTGCACCTTCAACCCGGCGAGGCGATCGTTGAGGCCGCCGGAGGCCTGCACCGGTTCATGGGCTGGGACGGCCCGATGCTGACCGACTCCGGGGGGTTTCAGGTGTTCAGCCTGGGGGACCTCAACAAGATCGATGACCGCGGCGTGGTGTTCCGCAACCCGCGCGATGGACGGATCATCGACATGACACCGGAGCATGCGACGCAGATTCAGATGGCCCTCGGTGCCGATGTGGCCATGGCGTTCGACCAGTGCCCGCCCTATCCGGCGACAGAAAACGATGTCATCGATGCCTGTCGTCGCACCCATGCCTGGCTTGAGCGCTGCATCGAGGCCCACACGCGCCAGGACCAGGCCCTGTTCGGCATCGTCCAGGGAGGCTGCTTTCCGCACCTGCGCCGTGAGAGTGCCCAGGCGGTGGCCAGCTTCAACCTCCCTGGCATCGCCATCGGCGGCGTGAGCGTGGGCGAACCGGTCGAGGAAATGCACCGGATCATCAAAGACGTCACCCCATTGCTGCCGGACGATCGACCGCGGTATCTGATGGGCATCGGAACCCTGCGGGAGATGTCGGTTGCCGTGGCCAACGGCATCGACCTTTTCGACTGTGTTCTACCGACACGGCTGGGGCGCCATGGCACAGCGATGGTCGCAGGCGAACGCTGGAACCTGCGCAATGCCCGCTTCCGGCATGACCACACCCCGCTCGATCCCAGCTGCCCCTGCCTGGCCTGCACCGGCCACACCCGGGCCTACCTGCATCACCTGATTCGCAGCGACGAACTGCTGGGACTGACCCTTCTGAGTCTCCACAACATCACCCACCTGGTGCGCTTCACCACGGCGATGGGAGCAGCCATCCGCGACGGCTGTTTTTCAGAGGATTTCGCTCCTTGGGACGAGGACTCACCTGCTCATCACACGTGGTAGCGTCCGCTTCAACGCCTGTTTGACACTCGGGATGGCCGTCTACACCATCGACCTGCTGGCTCAGCTGCCTGAGGCCTATCAAGCCTTCTCCCCACTGGTGGACATCCTCCCGCTGATCCCCGTCTTCTTCCTCCTGCTGGCCTTTGTCTGGCAAGCCTCCGTTGGCTTCCGCTGATCGGCGGTTCAGCGCTGTTCCGAGCGCCACACGGCCCACATAAATGCAGGAATGGCGAGCATCCGCCGCCAACGACTTGGCTCCTGCACGAGTCTGTAAAGCCATTCGATCTGAAGGCGTCCCATCCACTGGGGCGCTCTTTTTTTGGCTCCGGCCCAGACGTCGAAACTGCCGCCTACCCCCATCCAGAGTCCGTTGCAACCCGCACTGACCCTCTGGGCCCAGGTTTCCTGGCGTGGAACGCCCAACGCAACAAGCACCAGATCGGGATCGGACGACCGCAACTCCTGCTCGATCGCCGGCCAGTCCGGATCAGGTCGATAGCCATCCACACAGAGCGTCAGCCGGAGATCGGGAAAGCGCTCACGCAAGGTGTCCTGAAGCGTCTCCATCACGTCAGGGGATGCCCCGATCAGTGCCACGCTCCAACGATGAGCCGCGGCATAACCCAGCAATGTCCAGGCCAGTTCGATGCCAGGGCTGCGCACGACCCGAACACCCTGTCGTGACAACGCCCAGACCACGCCGGCGCCATCGGGGATCACCAAATCAGCGGTGGCAATGGCAGCTCCGAGGCTCTGGTTCGCCCGGGCCGTCATCGTCATCTCGGCGTTGAGCGTGACGATGCGTCCTCCCCCACGAGCGTGAAGCCCCACCGCTGCAGCCGGGACATCACGACAGGCGTCCACAGGAACACCGAGGATCTGGACGCGACGACGGTCGTCAGGGGTGGTGGTGACTGAGTCCATGCACGCGGGGCCGCGTTGGAGAATTTAGGAGCGGTTCCAGAGATGGCCATGGTTGCTGCCCCAATCGACAAGGCAACCCGCCTCAAGGAGCTGGATCAGGCCATTGACCGCGTGGTGCTCCAGAGACAGGACCCGATCAGTGGGTTACTTCCGGCCAGCACCGCCCACACGGTGCATGGCAACTATGGGGATGCCTGGGTCCGGGACTGCGTCTACTCGATTCAGTGCGTGTGGGGACTGGCCATCGCCCACCGTCGACAGGACGGCGAGCACAGCCGCAGGGCCTGGGAGCTTGAGCAGCGCGTGCTGAACCTGATGCGCGGCCTGCTTCAGGCGATGCTGCGCCAGGCGGAGAAAGTGGAGCGCTTCAAGCACAGCCTCGATCCCCTGGATGCGCTGCATGCGAAGTACGACAGCGCTCTGGGAACACCGGTGGTGCCGGATGACGGCTGGGGACATCTGCAACTGGATGCCACCTCGCTGTTTCTGCTGCAGCTGGCCCAACTCACCCGAGCCGGCCTGGTGGTGGTGCGCAGCACCCACGAAGCGGACTTCATCCAGAACCTGATTCATTACATCGCCAGGACCTACCGGACACCCGACTACGGGATCTGGGAACGCGGCGACAAGGGCAACCATGGCCTGCCCGAACGCAACGCCAGTTCGATCGGCATGGCCAAAGCCGCCCTGGAAGCCTTGGATGGACTGGATCTCTATGGTCCCCACGGCGATGGCTCCCAGCGGTTGCTGATTCCCCAGGGAGCCCTGGTGCGCCTGCGCCGTGCGCTTCAGAACCTGTTGCCACGGGAGTCAGCGAGCAAGGAAGCCGACAGCGCCTGTCTCTCCATCGTGGGTTATCCGGCCTGGAGTGTGGACGAGGCCGATCTCCGCGAGCGCACCACCCGTCGCATCCGCCGTGAACTGGCGGGGCAGTACGGCTACAAGCGTTTTCTGCGCGATGGCCACCAGAGCGCGATTGAAGACAGCAGTCGGCTGCACTACGAGCCGGAGGAGCTGGCCGAATTCGAACACATCGAATCGGAATGGCCGCTGTTCATGGCCTATGAGCTGGTCACCGCCTGCTGTGAGGAACGCTGGGACGAGGGCCGGGAGTGGCTGCGTCGCCTGAAGCCCCTCGCTGTCGAGAGCGACGGCATGGCGCTGTACCCCGAGCTGTACTGGATTCCCGCCGACCGGGTGGATGCCGAGCGGGCCAGCCCCGGGAGCCAGCAGCGGGTCGCCAATGACAACCTGCCCCTGCTGTGGACCCAGAGCCTGATCTGGCTTGGCGAAATGCTGCTGGAGGGTCTGATCGTGCCGGCGGACCTCGACCCCTGCGGACGGCGTCAAGGCCAATCCGTAGGCTCAGCAGCGGTGCTGGTGGCAGTCGCACCGGAGTCGGAGGCGGCACGCGATGGGCTCCAACAGGCCGGAATCCCCGTGGATGACGAGCCCCAGGTGATCATCCTGAGTTCGCAGGAGCTGGAGGCCAAGCTCCGGCACGTCGGCACCAACACGCGCCTTGGCCTCGGAGGCGGTCCTGTGGAACGGATCGATACGGAAGAAGCGGCCCGGTTCTACCGCCAGGGTGACCAGCGGTATGCGGTGACGCCGGCCGTGCTGGAAAACAGCACCAGCTACCTGGCGGATGACCCGATGCAGTTCCTCGACACCGTTGTCGACGAGCTCCATCTGCTGCAGCGTCACTGGCGACAAGGGGGCCTTCCGCTGCTGATGCTGCCGATCAGTGACGACCTCCTCGCCAAAAATGAGCGGGCGATTCTGGATCTGCTGAGGGAATGCCAGAACGGGTCCGTCGATGGCGTGCAGGTGCGGATCGACCGGGTTTCGGCGTTGATGCCGCAAGGTCAGTGGCTCTCGCTTCCACCGGTCTCGAGCGATCGGCCCTCTGAACCCGCCAGCAGCATCCAGCCGACCTTGCTGCGCACGGTCACCGATCTGGGTGATCTCACGGCCGATCAGGAACAGGAGCTCGACGATGCCTCGATCGAGCAGTTGCGCCAACGGCTCTGGACGAGCCATGCCCTGGTGGAGCAGGCCGAAATTCTCGATCTGTTGCGCAGTCGCCTGGGCGTCGACGCCAGCCTGACCGCACCGGACGGAACAACCGCTCGCCTGCGCGCATTGCTCGAGGAGGTCTACACCAACGGACTGCACTGTCAGGACTGGAACGTGGTGCGGCGATGCGCCGGCGCCATGGGCATGGTCCATCCCCAACTGGAGGATGCCCTCACCGATCTGCTGCTGCGCCAAACCCAGGTCGTCGTGGGGCGGAACTACACCAGCGACTCACGGCTCACCCAACCACGATCAAGCAATGGGATTGCGGCTCTGATTCAGAGCACCAGTGGTCAGGACGCCCGGGAGCACATGCTGGAGCAGGAAATCCTGCTGGCCCTTGACGGGATCAGTCGCCGCAAACCGGGCCTGCTCAAGGGAAGTCTGACCATGCAGCTGGGTCAGCTGCTGCTTCTGCTGACGTCAGAACTGGCCAGCGAGCAGAGCTTGAGCCAGGACGAAGCCTTTGAACGGGTCTGCGCGCTCTCCCCCAATGCCCTGCGCCAGCGTCTGAGGGGGGTGCTGACCGATGTCGGCCAGGCGCGCGCCGCCCTGCAACGGGGCGAGCAGCTCCACGTCAGCGGAACGGTGCGCTGGTCAGTCCCTGAACCGCTGCAACAGAGTCCCAATGGTGGCGACTGGCTGCAGCACCGAATCCGGATGGGGGCTCTGCAGAAGGTCCCCCGCGATTTCTATCCAGGGATCTGGTCTCTGCTTCAACACTGCCGCGGCCTGGTGATCGGAGACAAACTCGAGCGGCGCAACCGTCTCAACAGCCGGATCGTGCTCGAGAAAACCTCCGGTGAAGCCAATTTCGCCCGGCAGGTGGAACATCTGCTGAGCCGCGTCAGCGCTCCGGAATACCGGCAGCTCTGCTGCGAATGCCTGCTGTCGCTGATCGCCTTCGCCAACGCCAACCCGGATGTGATCTTCGACGACGATCTCGTCCTGGATGTGGTGATCGGTCATGCCGTCCGGGTGGGCTGGCAACAGAGCCATCCGGAGCTCGAGGAAGCGGACTACCCGCAACAGAAAGCTCAGGCCTGGACCCAGTTCTATGGCTCATCCCCCGCCCAGTGCCGCCGTTGGCAGATCGATGCCCTGCGCCAGCTCGCCGAAGCCGAGGGACTGGTGTGATTCAGATGGGCGTCACCAACGGAGCGCCGGAATCCGGGTGCTCCACCGCCTGCTCGATCAGATGGGCCAGCTGCAGCGCCCGGGAGGCCTGGAGCCCATCGACCGCTGGTATCTCACGACCGCGGACACACTGAAGGAAGTGCTCCAGCTCTGCGTAGAGCGGCTCGATCGACGTGGTGCTGACCTCCTCGATGAAACCGTCATTCCGGTACAGCAACTCACCGTGGTCCGCTGAATACCACTCATGGGCACGGCGGTGAATGTGCAAGGTGTGATTCAGGAAATCGGTTTCCACCAGGCTTGAGCGGCAATGGGCGCTGAGGCTGCGGATTTTGCGATGGCTCATCTTGCTGGCCGTGAGGCTGGCCACAACGCCGTTCTCAAAACCGAGGGTGGCGTTGACGTAATCGATCGGACCGTCCGCCGAACGACCCCCGGCGGCAGCAAGCCGCACCACAGGGGCCTGGGCCAGTTCCAGCACCAGATCGAGGTCATGGATCATCAGATCAAGAACCACGGAGACGTCATTGGCGCGGTCGGCATGGGGGCTGTGTCTGCGCCCTTCGAGCACCACGACCTCCTCATTCGCCACCACCTTGATCAGCTCACGGAAAGCGGGGTTGAAGCGCTCGATATGTCCGACCTGCAGGAGGCGGCCTGCCCGCTCGGCGGCCGCGATCAACTCCGATGCCTCGTCCTGACTGGCGGCGATCGGCTTTTCAATCAACACATGCTTTCCCGCCTCCAGACAGGCAAGGCCCACGGGATGGTGCAACAGCGTCGGCACCGCAATGCAGACAGCCTCCACCTCCTCGAGCATGGTCCGGTAATCGGCGAACCAACGGCAGCCGAGCTGCTCAATCGCCAGCTTGCCGCGATCGGCATCCGGATCGGCCACCCCGATGAAGTCGGCGTCGCGCAACAGGCTGAGCACGCGCGCATGGTGCCAACCCATGTTGCCGATCCCGATCACACCGACCTTCACGGGCACCATGGGGTCGGAAGACATCGGCAGGCCATGGCGGTTGGGCCGATTATCGGTGATCAGTCCGTGTTCTCCGCGGCTGGGGGAAGAATCAAGCGCACGCGATCGATCCGCGGGCCGGCCATGACCTTGATCTCGAACTGCAAACCCTGAAAGCGCAGCACCTCTCCAGGGGAGGGAATGTGTTGCAAGCGCTCGAGCAGAAAGCCGGCAAGGGTGTGATGGTCATCGGCCTCGGGAAGATCGAGGGCGAGCTGACGGTTCAACTCGAAGAGTTCCAGGTCTCCGGCCACAAGCCAGGTACCGAGCTGCCCTTCCTCCTGTTGAAGATCGGGTTCCTGGGGGTTGTCCTGCAGCTCATCTCCGACGATTTCCCCGGTGAGATCGGCTGCGGTGACCAGCCCCTCGGTGCCGCCGTGCTCGTCCACCACCCGCAACAGGGGCTGGCCGTTGCGGATCAGAGGAAGCAGTTCAGCGAGGGTCCGTGTCTCAAGAACACGGACCACCGGTTGCAGATAGGGCTCCAATCGCGACTTCGGTTGAAGCTCACCACGGGCGATCGGCTCGGCCAGCTCACGCAGATCCAGGACACCTCGCACGTCGTCGAGGGACTGACCGATCACGGGGAAGCGGGCATGGCGGGTGCTGTGCACCGCTTCCATCAGCTCAGCGAAGACCACATCGACAGGCAGCGTGACCATCCCGGAGCGCGGG
>JBGKDR010000200.1:0-8971 GCA_042954225.1 Parasynechococcus sp. | reverse complement strand
CAATGCCCTGCAGAGCGGCCTTGATCTGAAGAACGTCCTGGCAGGTCTCGACGATGAACAGATCGACGTCACCGGCGATTAGCCCAGCGGCCTGTTCCCGGAAGGATTGGCGCATCGTGTCGAAATCGATGTGCCCCAGGGTCGGGAGCTTGGTGGTCGGTCCCATTGAGCCCGCCACGAAGCGGGGTTTTTCAGGGGTGCTGAACTGGTCAGCCATCTCCCGGGCCAGCTCAGCGGCCCGCTTGTTCAGTTCGAAGGCTTTGTCCTCCAGGCCGTATTCGGCCAGGACGATCGAGGCAGCGCCGAAGGTATCGGTCTCGATGACATCACAGCCGGCCTCAAGGAACTGGCGATGCACGGTCTGCACCGCATCCGGGCGGGTGACGACCAGGTTTTCGTTGCACCCCTCGAGGTCAGCCCCACCGAAGTCCTCTGCGGTGAGGTTCAGCTGCTGAAGACTGGTCCCAGTGGCACCGTCGAACACCAGCACCGGCCTCTGGGGACTGTGCAGATGCTTGAGAAAACGGGACGTGACGACAGGGGTTTGAGAAGCCGTCGTCGACATCAGGTACCAACAATTACAGCGAGTTTAAAAAACCCGTGCCTTCCCAGGGATGGTTCAGGTCAGCTGGATCCGGCTTACCCAGTGCTCAAAGGCGGGGTCCAGTCCCTGGGTGATGGCCACGAGGCGATCTCTGAGAGCCTGCATCACCGGCCGATCACTGTTGAGGGTGGTTGTCTCAATCTGACGAATCGGCGTGATCTTGGCGGCCGTGCCTGTCAGGAAGACTTCATCGGCAATCATCAGTTCGGTCTTGTCGACCGGCCTCTCCACCACAGGGATGTCCATGGTTTTGGCCAGTTCGATCACGCTGGCACGGGTGATTCCCTCAAGAATGTCCTGATCCACCCCAGGTGTGATCAGCTGACCATCGCGAACCAGGAACAGGTTCATCCCACTGGCTTCGCTGATCTTGCCCCGGCTGTTCAGCAGCAAAGCCTCATCAAAGCCACTCTGAACCGCCTCCGTTTTCGCCAGGGAGCTGGTGATGTATGCACCGCTGATCTTTCCTCGCAATGGCAGGGAACGGTCCTCCTGACGCGTCCAGCTGGAGATCCTGCAGCTCACGCCCTCCGGTGAGAGGTAGTCGCCCAGGGGGAGGGCGTAAATCAGAAAATCGGTCTCGATGTTGTGGAGCCGCGGAGCAATCCCCAGATCACTCGTGTACACGAACGGCCTGAGGTAGATCGGCTGGGTGGGCTTATTGGCCTTGAGCAGCGCGGTGATGGCACCAAGGATGGTGTCTTCCTTCAGCTCAGTCAGCAGCAGACGTGCGCTCTGGCTCAGCCGGCGCGCGTGGCGATCGGCACGAAACAGCAGCATCGTGTCGGCGTTCTGGGGATCGGGGATCGCCCGCATGCCACCGAATGCGCCCGTTCCGTAGTGCAGGGCATGGGTGGCAATGGAGATCCTGGCCTCCTCAAAAGGAACGCACTGGCCCTGAAACCAGGCATAGGGCAGGAACTGTTGCATTGCTGAATGGGCCCGATCGCTGAATCTTCTCACCACCGGTCACCTCCACAATGGCGGGATGCATCGACTCGCCAGCTGTCCCGGTGTGGATCCCCCCGAGGATGTTGTCCTCGTGGAGCAACCCGAGGCCGAGGTTCTCTTTCTCAGCAGCGCAGGAACCGATCTGAGCACCCTGAGTCATCTGCTGGGTGAGCAGACGCAGCATCCCTGGCTCAACCGCATCCGAGCTCTGTCGCTGACGTCTCTCGACCACCCTGCGCAGCTGGATCACTACCTCGCCACCACGGCACTGGCGGCTCGGATTGTGGTGGTGCGACTGCTGGGGAGCCGCGGGCACTGGAGCTATGGCCTCGACCAGCTGCAGCAATGGCAGCAGCAACACCCAGGGCGCCATCTGATCGTTCTGGCCGGTACGGAAGACCAGGACGCCAGCCTCAGTGCCCTTGGCTCGATTGACCCAGTGCTGGCCCGGCGGCTGTCGGACCTGCTGCGGGAAGGCGGCGTTCCGAACATGGCTGAGCTGCTGAAGGCACTGGAGATGATCCTCCGGGGTGACACCCCTGAGCCCGGGTCAGTGGTGACGCACCCCCTGGCGGATCCTCTGCCATGGGACTGGCAGCCGGATCCCGGCCCCAGGGTTGGTGTTGTGCTTTATCGCGCCCTACTTCAGGCCGGAGATGATGCCCTGGCCAAAGCGCTCAACGCCCGTCTTCGGGCTGCGGGGCTCTGTCCTCGCTTGATCTGGGTCAGTGGCCTGCGCAATCCGATCGTGCAGGCAGGGGTGAGGGACCTTCTCGCCCGGGAGGAGGTGGCGGTGGTGATCACTGGGACATCCTTTGCCTCGGTGCGTCAGGAAGATGCCGGTCTGGGCAGCCCTCTGTGGGAACAACTGGATCGTCCTGTCCTTCAGCTGCTGTGCAGTTCACGCACCAAGGCCACCTGGGAGAGCAGCAGCCGGGGGTTGGATCCACTGGATCTGTCCCTGCAGGTTGTGATGCCGGAACTGGATGGACGAATCACCACGCGCCCCTGTGCATTTCGCGATCTCCAGGCCGACCCCAATGGCCTGGCGACGGCCATCCCAACGCTGGTGCCCGATGGTGAAGGCCTCGATTGGGTCGTGGAGCATGCCCAGCGCTGGGTGGAGCTTCAGTCGACCCCAGCGGCGCAGCGGCGGGTGAGCCTCGTTCTGGCCAACTACCCCGTCAGAGATGGTCGACTCGCCAACGGTGTGGGACTGGACACCCCCGCCTCCTGTGTCGCCATCCTGAATTGGCTGCGCGAGGAAGGCCTGGATCTCGGCGCGGACGACCTGCCGGCCAGTGGCGATGCCTTGATGCAGGCCTTGCTGAGGGGACGAACCAACGATCCGGAAAGCAGCCACCGCCCACCGCTGGCGTCGCTGCCCCTGTCCGACTACCTGGCCTGGTGGCAGGACGTGCCCGCATCAGCACGAGAGGCCATCACCGCCCGCTGGGGACCACCGGAACAGGCCTGTGATCGCGATGGTCTGGGGTTCCCCATCCATGGGATTCGCTTCGGTGCCGTTGTGGTGCTGGTGCAACCCGACAGGGGCTACGACCCCGAGCAGATCGCAGATCTGCATTCACCCGATCTGCCACCACCCCACCGGTATCTGGCCCAATACCTCTGGTTGAGGGAACAGCAGCGAACGCAGCTGCTGGTGCATGTGGGGAAACACGGCAGCGCTGAATGGCTGCCCGGGAAAGGCGTCGGCCTGAGCCCGGGCTGTGGGCCACAGCTCGTCCTGGGTGCAATTCCACACCTCTACCCATTCATCGTCAACGATCCAGGGGAGGGGTCCCAGGCGAAACGCCGGGGACAGGCCGTGATCCTCGATCACCTGACACCACCGCTGGGACGGGCAGGGCTGCATGGGCCCCTGCAGCGGCTGGAGGCCTTGCTGGATGAAATGGTCGATGCCAGGGAGATGGGCTCGGAGCGCGCCTCGACCCTGCAGAGAACCATCGTGGCAACCCTGCGAGAGCTGAACTGGCCGAATCTGCCCAGTGATCGTGCGATCAGCGATGACCCGACGACAGTGGACCGCTGCCTCGATGACGCCGAGACCTACCTCTGCGAACTCAAGGAATCGCAGATCCGGACCGGTCTGCATCGGCTGGGACAGCGGCCCGCTCCGGCCGCCGAACAGGAACTCCTGATCGCGATGGCCCGTGCCCCCCAGCGGGGATGCCTCGGACTCACCCAGGCGATGGCCCGGCACCTGGAGCTGCACTTTGATCCTTGGTCCCAGGAGGACGGAGAACGCCTGGACGATCACGATCAGCGGCGACTGGCGCAGTTGGGTTGTGGCAATGCACGCCGGGTCGGAGATGGCACCGCCTGGCTTGAGACCCAGGCCCTTCATCTGATCAACCAGCTGGTGGAGGGCAGGCCCGCCGAGGAGCTCTGCCCAGCGCTTGCCGCCTGGAATCAGCAGGTACCAGCTCCGCAGGAGTGGACCCTCGTCCAGGAGAGGCTCTGGCCTGCACTGAAGGCCTGCGCAGGGGCAGAACGACGTGGGTTCATCGCCGTCGCGCAGGGACGACGCCTGGCTGCAGGACCCTCTGGAGCGCCAAGCCGTGGGCGCACGGATGTGCTGCCGACAGGACGCAACTTCTACTCCGTCGATCTCAGGGGGCTACCAACGGAAGCCGCCTGGGACCTTGGACGACGATCCGCAGAACAACTGCTCGATCTGCACCTCCTCGATCACGGAGAGCCACTGAAACACCTTGCGCTCTCGGTCTGGGGAACCGCGACGATGCGCAACGGCGGAGAGGACATCGCTCAGCTGCTGGCGCTGATCGGTGTCCGACCGGTCTGGGATGGACCAACGCGCCGCCTGACTGATCTGGAGGTGATTCCACTGTCCCTACTTGGTCGTCCGCGAGTGGATGTGGTGCTGCGCATCTCCGGTCTCTTTCGTGATGCCTTCCCGCAGCTGGTGGGTTGGGTGGAGCAAGCCCAACAGATGGTGGCCCGTCTTGATGAGCAAGCGGAGGACAACCCTCTCGCTGCGCTGACCCGGGAGCAGGGCATACAGGCGAGGATTTTCGGGTCTGCCCCTGGAGCCTATGGAGCCGGGCTGCAGGCTCTGATCGACAGCGGTGTCTGGTCAGAACGCACAGAGCTGGGGGAAGCCTTTCTGCAATGGAGTCAGTGGCGGTATGACGGCTCCTCCAATCCGGTTCAAGACCTCGAGGGCCTCAAGACCGCCCTGGGACGGGTTCAGGTCGTCCTCCACAACCAGGACAACCGCGAGCATGACCTGCTGGATTCCGATGACTATTACCAGTTCCATGGCGGCCTCTCCGCCGCCGTTGAAGCGGTGTCAGGCGAGCGACCGAAACTCTGGTTCGCGGATCATTCCCGGCGTGAACGGCTCAGGATCCATCCGCTGGAACGGGAACTCGACAAAGTCATCCGAAGTCGGCTGCTGAACCCGCGTTGGCTGGAGGGCATGCGCAGCCATGGCTACAAGGGGGCCTTCGAGATGGGCGCAAGCCTGGATTACCTGTTCGCCTACGACGCCTCAACGGGCCGGGTCCCGGACTGGAGCTATAGCGCTGTCCATGAGCAGTGGCTGAAGGACCCGACGAACCATGATTTTCTGATCCGCCACAACCCGTGGGTGCTTCGGGATATGGCGGAACGCCTGCTTGAGGCTGCCAATCGTGGGCTCTGGGAAGGAGCGTCCAGTGCAGACCTCGATCAGCTCAAAGAGCTGGTTGGAGAGAGCGAGGCCCTGGTGGAACGCGGAGGATTCACTTGTTGAGATCGCGCACCATCTGACGGAAGGGGTCGATGGATCCAGGCTTGGAGGATGGAGCAGCATTCCCGGCAGCTGTTGCTTTGGATGCAACCGGCTCCTTGGCCTTCAGTTCCTCCTTGCGTGCCACCGGCGCAGCATTGGCCGGAGCCGGAGTATTGACTCCGGAGATGGCCGTGCCCTTCAGCCGCTTGTTCATCTCAGCGGTCGAGACCTGCTCAGCGAAGGTCTTCTTCACCGGTTTGGGGATGCCCGCGGTGAGGTTGACGGTTTCCTCCTTCTCGACAACACCGCCGAGACCCTCACTCATTTTTTCGGTGCGTTCGGTTTCCGCTGCCACTTCGGTGACCAGCTCCTTCGTGCCGGGGCTGTCAACGGTGCCAGGAAAGGTGCGACGAATCGTCTTGGATTCGCGCATGTAGTCCACATTTCCCAAGGACGAGGACGAATCAGCATCCAGGAAGAACTCTTCGGGCTTGGCCTTCTTGGGAGCACGCGGCTGGATCGTGCCGTCCGAATCCTTCGAATCGGTTTTCAGCAGACGATCGAAGAAGCCCATGCCGACGGGGTCTGAATTGGCATGAATTTAGCGGCCACCTAGGTCAATTCCATGGCTATCGGTGCCACACGTACGCAAAAGGCCAAGGTTCTCCAGCTGAGAGGCAATGGATTCACACACCAGGGGGCTGGGGGACCAGGTGGGATTCATCTCGTAGTCGTACCAGGCTTCACCGCCGTCAAAGCCCAGGTCTGCCGCGGTTTGGATCAGTTCCTGAGGGCCCAGTCGATAGCGAGCTGGATGGGCGAGAACCGCCAAGCCGCCCGCTGCATGGATGGCCTGCACCACGGACTCGGCTCGCAACGGCTCACCGACGACGGCATCGCCACGGCAATAGATCCGCAGCGCTGGGTGATCGAGTTCAAAGCCGAGCGCCAGCACGTGCACCAGACAGCCCTTCAGCAGGGCACTGATTTCAACACCGGTCCAGAGCGTGGGGACGACGCTGCCCTGCTGAGCTTGTTCGATCAACCACTGCTGCATCGGGGCGATCGCCCGCGTGCTGTGGTGGTCGGTGACTGCAAGGTGATGCAAGCCCCGTTCACTGGCCTGACGGATCAGATCGAGGGGTTCAAGGCTGCCATCGCTGCAAATGGTGTGACAGTGGAAATTGAGCGTGTCGGGACATGCTTCCGGCCCACAGCTCTCGAGGACCGTCCGCAGGGGATGGGGAGCCACCATCTCAGGACTCTGCGGCTGCTTCAGCCCGAAGACGACGCCAGCGGGCATAGAACTGAATCGAGGCAGCCATGAACACCACCAAGCCGACAATGAACCATGTGGCGGCACTGGTTGGGAACTGGGACTTGAACACCACCAGCATCACAACGATCACCAGCAGAAGCGTCGGCAACTCATTGAGAGCCCGCAGCTGTTTACCGGACCACTGGCAGGTGTCGTTCTGGAGTTGCCCCATCAGGCGGTAACAGAACACGTGATAAGCCAGCAGAGCGGCGACAAAACCGAGCTTGGCGTGCATCCAGCCCTGTTGAAGCCAGCTGGGCTGGGCCACCAACAGACCCACGGCCATCGTCACCGCGACCACCATGCCCGGGGTGGTGATGATGTTCGCCAGACGGCGCTCCATCAGGCTGTACTGCTCGCGGAACGGAGCCTGCAACTCAGGGGCGAGCTGTTCGGTTTCAGCGTGATAAATGAACAGCCGAACCAGATAGAAGAGGCCTGCAAACCAAACGACGACGCCAACGATGTGGAGTGTCTTGAACCAGAGATAGGCCTCAGGTGGCAGAGCCATGAATGCACAACGCGTCAGCCGACCATACGCAGGGTTCAGCCGAGCCCGTCAAGGAACTGTGAGGCTTTGGCTTGATGGCCCTGGAGGGTCTCAGGGGTCATGCGATCCAGATTGCGCGCCATCATCGCCAGCCGGTACTGGCCGCGGAAAAAGGCCTCATGGCGTTTGATGAAGCTCCAGAACAGACCATCCCAGATCTCACACCAGGGGCCTTTGCGGTAGTCCGACATTTTGCGGACGTAATTCGAGCCTGAGAGGTAGGGCTTCGTGGCGAAGATTCCGCCATCGGCGAACTGACTCATGCCATAGACATTGGGCACCATCACCCAGTCATAGGCATCGATGAACATCTCCATGAACCAGGTGTAAACCCGGGTGGGATGGAAGCCGCAGAGCTGCATGACATTGCCGATCAGCATCAGACGTTCGATGTGATGGCAATAGCCGGTCTCCAGGGCATGGCTGATGGCGTCATCAATCGGGGGAAGCCCCGTTGAGGCTGTGTAGAAGGCGCTGGGGATGGGGCGATCCTCAAACCCCCAGAAATTGCCGGTGCGCATCGTGACGCCATGGCGGCGATACATCACCGCAATGAATTCGCGCCAGCCAACGATCTGACGCAGAAATCCCTCGAGGGAATTCAGCGGCACATCACCGGCTTCAGCCCGACGCAGGGTCTGATCGACCACCTGTTGCGGGGTCAGTAGCCCGATGTTGAGCATCGGCGTCAGCACCGAGTGCCACATCACCGCATGGTGCTGACTGATGGCATCTTCATAGGCACCGAAGTGAGGCAGGCGCTGGTTCAGAAAATCCTGAAGCCAGGAGGCGGCGTCCTCATGGGTCACGGGGTAGGCGAAACCATCGGACTGACCGAGGCCCCCCAAGCCCTCGTCATTCAAGGATCGGCGGGCCTCGCGAACCAAGGCGGTCTCGGCCTGAACCGGCCGATCCGGCACAACTATCGCCTTGGGCAGTTTTTTGCGGTTGTCGGCGTCAAAACTCCATCGACCGCCGACCGGCGCGCCATCGGCGTCAACCAGCAGGTTCATCCGCCGGCGTTGCATCTCATAGAAGCGCCCCATCAAGGGTTTTTTGCCCGAAGCAAAAAAGTCGGACACAACCTCTTGCGGGGTCAGCAGCATCGGTGTCGGCAGCAACTCCAACCCGCACTGGCGCGCACGGCAGAACGTCTTCAGCCGCTTTTCGAGCAGATCATCGACCGGGTCGGCGAGATGGAAGCTGCGCACACCGTCCTGCCAGAGCTGCTGGAGATGCTCTGCCGTGGTAGCGGCTAGGTGGTGCGGGCGGTGACGGACCTCAAATCCCTGGTCGCGCAACCGCTTCACGTAGGCCGTGATCGAGGCGCGATGGAGCAACAGACGCTGGAGATGAACCCGTAACGGCCATCGGGGATCCGTGCCGAAGAGAAGTGGATCCTCGAGCAAAACGACAGGGCGTCCAGGCTGCAGCGCGGGATGGTCTACGAAGAGCTGATGGGGAAAGATCAGCGTGATTTGCATGGCTCGCCCTCAACCGGCCTCACCCGCCAGACGGCAGGCACGTCGACCGATCGCCGTGGCATACCCACGCTCGACCTGACCGGCCTGGGGACTCAGAACCCCTGCACGGCAATCCATGATCACTTTTTCGCGATGCCCCTGCTGATCATTGAGGCGAAGCACAAGCTGCCAATGGTTCTTGGCACTGCGGGTGATGCCATCCGCGCAGACAGGGCCCGTGCAGAGCCCAGGGGAGGCACGGGCCATCGGCGTGAAGCTGAGACCGATCAGGACAGCGACTGTCAGCAGGAAACGGCGCATGTCCTTC
>JBGKDR010000199.1:0-1450 GCA_042954225.1 Parasynechococcus sp. | reverse complement strand
CCGTCTGTCCGACCTTGGGCCGACAAGGGAACGCGGTTTTGCGCAGTAAAAAGCGACATAGACCGCGCCGAAAGCGCTACGGACTGTTCAACATCGTCTTAGCTCGCTTCCCGGCAAGAGCAAAAACCCATAAGGTGAGCGTCGGATTTGCCTTTGGACCGTCAGCGTGAACGACGACGTTCCCCAGGCTTCCCAGCAACTTCAGCTTCTTCTGGTCGCAGCGCGTCATCACCTGTCCGGCCAGGATTTGCGCTCACTGATCCAGTACCTCGAACGCGATGACATCGGCTTTGAGGTGACACTGCAAGTCTCTGATCCCTCGCATCAGCCTGAACTGTTGGAGCTGCATCGGTTGGTGATCACTCCAGCCTTGATCAAGCTCTCACCATCTCCGAAACAGGTGTTTGCGGGGAGCAACATTCTTCAGCAGCTCAAGGGCTGGCTTCCACGCTGGCAACAAGATGGCGTCGTCAGTGGTCTCGGCCTGAGTCTGCGACCGACCGAGCTCGATGGCAGCCGCACGCAGAAGGAACTGCAACTGGAAGATCAGCTTTTGGTCTTGCGCCAGGAGAACGAAACCCTGATCGACCGGATCCATGCCCAGGAGCGTTTGCTGCGCATGGTGGCCCATGAACTGCGCACACCACTGACCGCAGCAGCCTTGGCGCTGCAGAGCCAGCGCCTTGGCCAGATCGACATGGAACGCTTCCAGGACGTGGTCAGCCGTCGTCTGGAGGAAATGGAAGCGCTGTCGAAAGATCTGCTTGAAGTCGGCACGACCCGCTGGGAGGCTCTGTTCAATCCCCAACGGCTTGATCTCGCCAGTGTGTCGGCAGAGGTCATCCTTGAACTGGAAAAACTCTGGCTCGGACGCAATGTCGAGATCAGAACCGACATCCCGATTGACCTCCCCAAGGTGTTCGCCGATCAACGGCGGATGCGCCAGGTTCTGCTCAACCTGCTGGAGAACGCGCTGAAATACACCGGCAACGGCGGGCACATCACTCTCACGATGCTGCACCGAACCAGCCAGCGCGTTGAAGTCAGTGTCTGCGACAGCGGACCGGGAATCCCCAAGGAGGAGCAGCAGCGGATCTTCATGGATCGAGTCCGTCTCCCTCAGACATCGAATCGCACGACTGGATTTGGAGTCGGACTGTCCGTCTGCCGACGGATTGTGGAGGTCCACGGCGGCCGGATCTGGGTGGACTCCGAATCCGGAGAGGGCGCCTGCTTCACCTTCACGGTTCCGGTGTGGCAGGGGCAGGGGCAGGAATGGGGACAGGCTGTCTTGACGGACGGCAGGGCCGACGCGTAATTTTGAGGGGTGAACGGGAGCGGAGATCGCTCACCGGACACGGCCTCGCCCCCATCGTCTAGAGGCCTAGGACACCTCCCTTTCACGGAGGCGACAGGGGTTCGAATCCCCTTGGGGGTATGAATGAATTGC
>JBGKDR010000198.1:0-2020 GCA_042954225.1 Parasynechococcus sp. | reverse complement strand
TGGTCCTGGGTGGAAGGCGTTTACACCGGCATCGATGCGTCATTGGCCCGCTTCGGCGGAGTCTTGCTTGGTGGTGACTGCTCGGGCGGGCGAGAACGGTGTCTGTCGGTCTCAGCGTTCGGGCGACTGGGCGCACTCCGATTGCACCGTGGGAACGCTCGACCCGGCGACGTCCTCGTGACCAGTGGGGATCATGGCCTCAGCAGGCTGGGACTGGCGATCCTTCAGGGTGAACCAACCCTGGGAGACGTCAGCCTGCCGGCCAGGCTTAAAGCCTCTGCTGTGGCTCAGCATCAACGGCCATCACCACGGCTCGATGCCTTGCGGTGTTTGATCAACACAAAACCCCACACACTTCCCTGGAGAGCCGGTGGAACTGACAGCAGCGATGGGCTGCTCGCAGCGGTGGAAGGTCTGTGCAAAAGCAGTGGCTGCGGTGCCGTGCTCGACCCCGATCAACTGCCTCGAGCGCAGGACTGGCCGCAAGGGCAACACTGGGACCGGTGGTGCCTCAACGGTGGCGAAGACTTCCAATTGGTCCTCAGCCTGCCTCTGGAATGGGCCGAGAACTGGCTGGCCGCCCAGCCTGGGAGTCGACGCTTCGGCATGGTCACGGCTGAAGAGGGTCTGGTCCGCTGGACGCACGACGCGACGCCGATCCGTGAAGCGGCCTTCAATCACTACTAAAAAAGCCCCCCCGGAACGGGAGGGCAGAGAACCGTCAGACGTGGATCACTTCCAGTTGCTGGCCACCACTTCAGCCAGGTCAACAACGCGCTGGCTGTAGCCCCACTCGTTGTCATACCAGGCAACGATCTTGAAGAAGTTGTCACCCATGGCCAGGGTCAGGTCGGCATCGAAGATGGTCGACTGATTGGTGCCGGCGTAATCGCTGGACACCAGGGGCAGGTCGCCGTACTTGATGATCTTGCTCATGGCGCCATCAGCAGCACCCTTGATGATCGACTTGATCTCGTCGACGGAAGAGGCGCGTGACGACTCAAACACCAGGTCAACGGCAGAGACGTTGGGGGTGGGAACGCGCATGGCGATACCGGTGAACTTGCCCTTCACAGCGGGGTAAACCAGAGCAACGGCCTGGGCAGCACCGGTGGAGGTGGGGACCATGTTCACGGCTGCGGCACGGGCGCGGCGCAGGTCGCGGTGGTTGTTGTCCAGGATCCGCTGGTCACCGGTGTAGCTGTGAATCGTGGTCATCAGACCGCGGTTGATGCCGATCGACTGATCGATCACCTTCACGAGGGGAGCCAGGCAGTTGGTGGTGCAGCTGGCGTTGCTGAGGATGTCCCAGTCCTCGTGGCGGTACTGGTCTTCGTTCACACCAACAACGAAGGTGCCGACCTTGGGACCCTTACCAGGTGCAGTGAGGATGACCTTCTTGGCGCCGGCCTGAATGTGCATGCTGGCCTTCTCGTCGGTGTTGAACACACCGGTGGATTCGAGAACCAGATCAACGCCCCAGTCTTTCCAGGGGCAGTTGAGGGGATTGCGGTCGGAGAAGAACTTGACTTCCTTGCCATTGACGATCATCGAATCGTCAGTGGTTTCGATCTTCACGCTGGGGTCAAGCTTGCCCAGAATCGAGTCGTAGGTCAGCAGGTGTGCACTGGTCTTGGGATCGGAGGTGGCGTTGACGCCCACAATCTCAATACCGGTATCAGCACCACGGCTGATCCAACCCCGCATCACATTGCGACCGATCCGGCCGAATCCATTGATCGCAACGCGCAGCGTCATAGCGGTGGTAGTACAGGTTTTGGCCGCCGATCATACAGAAATTGGCCGAAAAACACTGTTCAGCCCTGTTGAATTTGGCCAATCCGGCCCATCTCTGCAGGGACAACGTCGCTCAACTGACTTATCTTTCGAGCCTCTGACGCCGTTCCTTGACGCGCCCGCTCGACCGCCAGATCCCAGTTCACTTCATCGGTGTCGGCGGTATCGGAATGTCGGCCCTGGCCAGAATCCTGATCGACCGAGACCATCCCGTCAGCGGATC
>JBGKDR010000197.1:0-2040 GCA_042954225.1 Parasynechococcus sp. | reverse complement strand
GGGCACTGCTCGCGCTGATGGTTCGATGCGCCTGGTCGGCGCTTGCGACTGCCCCCGTTGCGGCGTTTGCGCTGACTGGAAGCATCTCCACCAAAGCCGCCTGCGGCCGATCCTGATGTCGTCATGACTGGATGGTTCAGGCACCAGAGTGCCTTACCGGGCATCTCGATCCACAGGCGTCAGGGTTCAGCGTCGCTCCCCCAGAGCGGCGCGGTGGCAGTCCAACCGGAACGCATCAAGGCATGCCAAAGCGCAACAGCGTCCTGACGATGCAGGTGTCGCCGGCTTTTCAGCAACGCAGGCTGGCCGTCTGGCATCGGACGACCAGTATCGACAAAAACCTTCGGTTCCTGGCGCCAGGCCTTGTCATCAGGGTGAAAACGAACACACCAATGGCGGTCCTGATCGATCAACCAACCATCCACAACCAAAGTCGACGCTGAGTACATATGTACTCACAACGTCCGCCTTGGTCAATGGTGCGCCTCCGACCACCACCGCTCAACACGCATCGGCGTGCCGTACCAGGCCGAGCCGAACAGACCCCCATGGGCGGTGTCATCCAGAGTGATCCAACGGGCATCACGAAGATGAGCCGAGCCCAGCGGCACCAAACCGTCCCCTTGCCAGGAGCCATTGCCGTTGATCTGGCGATAGGAGCGCTCAGCAGAGAGGCGACTGAACCATGACGACGTCGACGACGTCAGATCAAGGCATCCCGCGACCGCCACGTACTTCACAGCATCGGCGTGAGGGCAGCCGGGATAGTGCTGATCGACCAGAGACCTCAGACGAGTGGCCCTAAGGGCCTGATGGGGACTCCCCAAAGTGATCAATCGATTGCAGACATCCAAGCCGCGATAACAGTGCTCGAGAAAAGACCGATCACTGAGATAAGGCCGCAGCATCACACCACCCGAGCTGTGGCCGATCAAGGTGACCTTGCCTGTTGCGGAACGCGCCTGCAAGGCCCGAACCATGGCATCCACACGGTCAAGACAGCGGATCCAACCCTCGGGACCACTTGTCATCAACCAATCAAGGCGAGACATCGGAACAATCGCGACCTCAGCACCTGTGAGCTCCTGCAGAGTCGTCGCCATCGGCTGATAGGCCTCCTGCGTGATCAGGAAGCCCCCGAGAATCAGAACAGGTTGCTTGGCTTCAACCGGCATCAGTTCATCGCATCACACGAGCACACTGCGGAGACGCAATCAAGGCGTAGGCCGAGCGAATCCGACTTCCCAATGGATCGAGAATCATGCTGAGGGTTTGATCACCATTGAACGCCTCAAGAATCACATTCTGACCAATCAGAACAACCCGAAACGACCAAACGGGCAGACCAGGGAGGGTAAAGGGCAAAACAGACCCATCACTGTTCGTAGAATGGCGAGAATCAAGGCGGCGTCCATCCCTCATCGGGGGCAAGCTTTGTGAAGACTTTATGTGCATCCCATGCCAGAACTGGTCAGTGAATATCCGCGTCCACCGCGCCTGGAGCACAGCGACGAACACATCCGCGTCGTTGTCATCGGGCAGACATTAATTGAAACACGGCGAAGCATTCGCATCCTCGAAACCTTTCATCCACCCACCTATTACTTTCCTCCTGATGTGGTCAACCAGGATCTCCTGAAGCCATCATCGGGCCGTTCAACATTCTGCGAATGGAAAGGCATCGCCCGTTATTTCGATCTTGGTTCAGGTGAGCCCAGGCTCGAGCGATCGATCTGGTGTTACCCCAGCCCGAGCGAACGATTTGCCGAAATCGCCGGATGGTTTGCGCTCTATCCGGGCCGGATGGATGGCTGCTGGGTCAACGATGAACCGGTGACTCCTCAGGCCGGGGGTTTCTATGGCGGTTGGATCACCTCCAGGGTTCAGGGGCCATTCAAAGGAGATCCCAATCACCCTGAATTGATCTGATTATCCACAGCAGATCAGCTCAAGGCCTTTGGCGATGGCCGATCACAGCAAAGAACGGGTCCCCTTGGCCGCCCAACCAGCCCGACAGTCCAGCGGCCTGGGTGGTCTCAG
>JBGKDR010000196.1:0-9533 GCA_042954225.1 Parasynechococcus sp. | reverse complement strand
CAGGCCCGGGGTTTCATAGATCTCCCGACTCTTGATCCCAACCACACGGTTCTCGATCATGTCGAGACGACCGATGCCATGGGTGCCGGCCAGACGGTTGGCTTCACGGATCAGCGACACCGGGTCCAGACGTTGCCCGTTGATGGCGACGGGATTTCCGGCTTCAAAACCGATCTCGATCTCGTCGGGAGCATCTGGGGTCTCCGCAACGGAACGGGTCATGGCGAACACCTCTTCGGGAGGAGCCACCATGGGATCCTCCAGAGGGCCAGCCTCGATGCTGCGTCCCAGCAGGTTCAGGTCAATGGAGTACGGGGACTTCTTGCTGACGGGAGCGGGAATGCCGCAACGTTCGCCATAGGCAATGGTTTCCTCGCGACTCATCCCCCATTCACGGGCAGGGGTGAGCACCTTCAGATCAGGGGCAAGAGCGGCAATGGCGACATCAAATCGCACCTGGTCATTGCCCTTGCCGGTGCAGCCATGGGCAACGGCATCGGCCCCGACCTCACGGGCAACCTCCACAAGGCGCCGGGCGATCAACGGGCGGGCCAGTGCTGTCGACAGGGGGTAACGGCCCTCATAAAGCGCGTTCGCCCGAATCGCAGGAAACGCGAATTCCTCAATGAACGGCTGAATCAGATCGCCAACCAGGGACTGACTCGCGCCAGCCTCCAGTGCCTTGAGGCGGATCGGTTCGAGTTCGTCCCCTTGACCGAGGTCGGCAGCGAAGGTGATCACCTCCTCAACACCCCACTCCTGCTTCAGATAGGGAATGCAGACGCTGGTATCCACTCCACCGGAATAGGCGAGCACGACCTTCTTCGCACGGCCCATCAACGGGACTCCTGATCTCAATCAGACGATTCTCGCTTCCCACGGTCCTCTGCCCCAAGCAGCCAGACCGTGAACCCGAGCGACGGCGCCAGGACCACGGCGACAACCAACGCCAGAGGAGCCTGCAGCGGATCTGGATGCACCACACCCCATTGGCGCAAGCCAGCGCTTACAGCTAAGGAGGTCAGCCAGACGACGAGCAGCCCCTGAACTTTGGTCAAGGCTTGTTCGTCAGCTGTTGCTTATAGTGACGGATTGCCGTGAAACCAAGGATGAGCGCGCTGGTCGATTTAAACGCCTTGGACAGTGTCAATCCGTCACTGACCCGTTACGGGCGCAAAGATCCGGCGCCGGTTCTCCCCCTTCGCGAAGAACCTGATCTGCTGAGCTGGCTGGAAGCCAGTGGTCGCTTGGTCGCCGACGAAGATTCCGACTCTGCAGAAGTCAGCACAGTGGAAGAGGAGGAACTCTCCGCGCTGATGGGTGAGAAGGAGGACTACAACAACGCAGATGAGCAGAATGAGGAGCAGTGGGAGGACTGATCGCTCCTCAGCTCTGACGTCAAACCGACGAAGCCGGTAGCTCGCCTAAGGTCCGACCGCGCAGGACGGCATCCGTGACGGCGAGCTCGGCAGAACCGAAGAATCCCTGGTGGCAACGGGGCACCGTGACCGCAACGGTGCTCAGCATCGGCCTTTTATCAGCGACCTTGGCCACGGACAAATGGGTGGCCAATTCCCAGTTGACCCTGCCTCTGCTGATCGCGTTCGTCAGTGCACTGCTGGTGGCCTCGCTGGGGATTCCCCGTCTGCGGGCCTTGAAAATGGGACAGGTGATCCGCCAGGAAGGCCCTGAGGCTCACCACAAGAAATCAGGAACCCCCACGATGGGTGGCCTGCTGGTGGTACCGGTGGGTTGCATTGTTGGTGCACTGGTCAGTCTCGAAGGAACCAGCGCCGACCAATTGCTGGCCGTTTCTGCCGTCACTCTGGCTTACATGGTCGTTGGAGGCTTCGATGACTGGCGCAGCCTGACCCGACAAACCAACACCGGCCTCACCCCGAAAGGAAAACTTCTGCTGCAGGGCCTGGCGGCGGCGGCCTTTCTCACCGTTGCAGCAACACAAGGCTGGATCAGTGGAACCGTGAGCCTGCCCATGGGGCTTCAGCTGCCCATCGGAGTGTTGATCTGGCCCCTCGGTCTGTTCGTCTTTCTCGCCGAAAGCAACGCCACCAACCTGACCGATGGACTGGATGGACTCGCCAGCGGTTGCGGTGCCCTTGTGTTCACGGGTCTCGGCATCCAGCTGATGCTGAGGGGCCATCACGGTGATCCCGCTTTGGCGGGGTTCTGTCTGGCCATGGCAGGGGCGTGGCTTGGCTTCCTGGCCCACAACCGTCACCCGGCCCGAGCCTTCATGGGCGATACAGGATCCCTGGCCATGGGAGCCGCACTCAGCGCGGTGGCGCTGCTCTCCGACAGCCTCTGGCCACTGTTCGTGATGGGTGGCGTGTTCCTGGCGGAATCCCTGTCCGTGATCATTCAGGTCTGGGTGTTCAAGGCCACCAAAGGTGCCGACGGGGTCGGTCGCCGTGTCTTCCGCATGGCTCCTCTGCATCACCATTTCGAACTGGGAGGCACCAGCGAACGCACGGTGGTGCCATGCTTCTGGCTCGCAACGACCGGGCTGGTCGTGCTTGGTCTGCTCCTTCGTCCAATCAGCTGACAGCCATGACCTACTTCACCTGGCGGGAATCCGGACTCACCTCGGAATGCGCAAGCCTCGAATCGATGGCGGCACGTTTTGAAGAATCGGCCAGCCTGATGCGACGCATGGCCAAGGAAGGGTTCCGGATGGAACGCCATGGCAACCAACAACGCATCACTCACCCCGACCCCTCCGTCTTCGAGGCCTGGGGATTCATCAGCGAGGAATCTCCCGTCAAACAACTGACACTGATTCCCGACTCCGCCGCCTGACGCCCCATGGATGATCTGCTTCAGACCACGTCCCAACTGCTCTCCGCAGCGGCAGCCGACCCCGACAAGGTTCTCAAGTGGGTCCTGATCTATTTCGGTGTGTCGTCCCTGGGCTTCATGGCGGTGTGGATCATCGGTGCGATCCGAGACGCGCAACGCAATCCATCGAACTGAAGCATCAACGCCGCGCTTCGCGCAGCTGGTTCAGCCAAAGGGGGTGAGATTCCAGCTGATCGAGTTGTTCAGCGCTGAGGCGGTCAAGGCTATGGAGCAAGTGCACGGGCGTCGCCTCGAAATGGAGATGCGGTCCTGTCGACCAGCTGCCCGTGTCCCCACACAGACCAATGATCTGCCCCCGCAGATAGGACCCTGCTGGGGCAGCAGCACTCAGATGGCTGTAGCGAGTCTGGACAGCGTCGCCATTGAGCTGAAAGGTCCAACCGAGGGTTCCGCTCCAGCGGCTGCGGCCGACACCGTCGTGGGACGCCCGGACCGGACGACCCACAACACAGGCGATGTCCAACGCCGGATGATCAGGCTCAACCCCATGCGTCACCACACCGGACATCGGCACCAGCAGCGACGCAATCAGAACAAGCAAAGATCATCCTGAGAATCTGAAGAGAACCTTAAGACGCCTGGCTGAAATCAAAAATCAGTTGGTGGATCGGGCGACCCAGAGGCCGTCTCGTTACGAGTCTCAAAAGGCGACTCAATCAAGTGCATGCGCAAAGCATTCCTTCTCGGCGGTGCAGGACTCCTGCTGGCGGCCTCCGCTCTTCCAGCCGTCGCCGGACCCAAACTGACCGCCCGCACCGTCACCAACGGCTTCGTGCGATCGAATGTTCTGCTGCCGATCGGTGGCAAGAAACAGATTTCCAATCCCGTGCCGAAGGATCTCAGTGATCTCTCCGGCTGGACCCGTGACGAACTGGAAGTGGGTCTCGAAAGGCAGTACGAGGTCGACGTCGTTGCTGTCAGTAACTTCCTCTATTCCGATCAAGGTGAAGCTTTTCTTCGGGAGAGCCTGAACAACAATTACCACCCCTATTACAGCCAGACCAACGACGTTCAAGCTGTGCGCAGCGCCATCATTCTCGATGCTGAAGATGGCCAGCTCTCCAGCTACGGAATGATGGCAAAACTGCCGACCGATCAACGGTTGCAGGGTGCGATGAAAGTCTGCAATCCCGATCAGCAGGGTGACTTCCACAAGGACACATCCCTGCTGAGTTGGTACATGAACACCCCAGCCTGCATCCAGTCCTATACAGCGCAGGCCATGCCCATCGCAGAGCCAGCACCGGCCCCTGTTCAGGGTCTGTGGTGATCTGAATCCATCAGCATGATTTCAAGCCCTGGCCTCAAACAAGCCAGGGCTTTTTTTGATGAATCATCGATCGTTGTCAGGGCAGAACCACCACGGAGGTTCCGACATCCACAAGATCAAACACAGCTCGGATGTGCTCGTCGTAGAGACGCACACATCCATGGGACACCGCGCGGCCGACGGTCCAGCGGTGGGGGGTGCCATGCAGGCCCACATGCGAACACCCCTTGACCTGAACGATGGCTTCACCATCCCAACCGCCGGGATTTGAGCAATCCTGATAAAAGGCGATCCAACGGGCACCCAATGGATTGCGGACACCGGCAGGGACCAAGGCCCCTGTCCCTGGATGCCTCCAGACCGGATCCGCTGTCTTGAACAGCACACGGTGTTCACCCACTGGGGTTTCCCATCCCTGTGTTCCAACCGCCGCCGGAACGCGCAGGCGCAGCTCCCCCTGGTCAAACACCATCAGCTGACGGGTGGAGCGATGCAGCACAACCTGCAGACCCTGACGACGCTGCAACGATTCCGGGACGAGGGCAAGGGCCTCCGACTCCGTGAGCCAGGGAGCAGCCGGTGGAATCGGATCCGGCTGTCGCGCTGCCACTGCGCCAGGCAGGACAGCACCCAGCAGCAGAGGCAACACAAAGACTGTTTTGATCATGCAGCCTGCGTCGACCTGATCTGGAGGTAGCGCCGAGATCACAACGCCGCTCAGCCCTCCGGAAAATCTCAGGAGTTCGCTGATCAATGATGGAGTGAACCCGTTGTGTCAGAGCACCATGGCCGCATTTCCCAAGACGGTGCTGCTGCTTGGCAGCGGTGAACTGGGCAAGGAAGTGGTGATTGCGGCCCAAAGGCTGGGTTGTCGGGTCATCGCCTGTGATCGCTACCCGGGGGCCCCGGCGATGCAGGTCGCTGACGTCGCCGAAGTGTTCCCGATGACGGATGCCGACGCACTGCTGCGCGTGGTTCGGCGCCATCGTCCCGACGTGGTGATTCCAGAAATTGAAGCCCTGGCCGTCGGAGCCCTCGCCGACCTCGAGCAGGACGGCATCACGGTGATCCCAACGGCCAGGGCGACAGCCGTGACCATGAATCGCGACCGTATCCGCGACCTTGCAGCGTCGGAACTGGGACTGCGAACGGCGCGTTTTGCCTATGCATCGAGCGCCGAGGACTTGCGCCAGGCCGCTGAACCGCTCGGTTGGCCGGTGGTGGTGAAGCCGGTGATGAGCTCGTCCGGCAAAGGTCAAAGTGTCGTTCGCGGCCCGGATGAACTGGACCAGGCCTGGGACGCCGCGATGGCCAACGCCAGGGGCACCTCAGCGCGGGTGATCGTGGAGGAATTCCTTCACTTCGACCTGGAGATCACTCTGCTGACCATCCGACAGTGGCAGGGTGAAACCTTGTTCTGCGCTCCGATCGGCCATGAGCAGGAACGCGGCGACTATCAGTGCAGCTGGCAGCCAGCCCAACTCAGCGCCAGTCAGTTGAAACAGGCCCAGGACATGGCCCGCATCGTCACCGACAACCTCGGCGGCGCAGGTCTGTTCGGCGTTGAATTCTTTCTCTGTGGCGATGAGGTGGTGTTCTCGGAGCTGTCACCGCGTCCCCATGACACCGGCTTGGTCACGCTGATCAGCCAGGACCTCAGCGAATTCGAGCTGCATCTTCGCGCGGTTCTCGGCCTACCGATCCCAAGCTTCAGCACAGCGAAGGCCGCGGCCAGCCGGGTGATCCTGGCGGATCGCTCGATGAACAGCGTGGAGTACGACGGCGTCGAGCAGGCGCTCGCAACCCCCGACACGCGGGTGCTGCTGTTCGGCAAGCCGGATGCCCGTCCAGGCCGCCGCATGGGAGTTGCCTTGGCGCGAGCCGGGACTGTTGAAGCAGCCCGGGCTCAAGCCGATCAGGCTGCAGCCTGCATCACGGTGTTGGACGGCTCAACGGTGACCTGAAAACCGATAGTGACTGAGGCCATCCAGAACACCGGCGACGCCTGGCTTGGTTGACACGTAGACCCGATGGTGATGCCGCTGTCGCTCCAGACCGAGGTCATGGTCCGAGGGAACCACAGTGGCGGGGAGTCCCTGGAGCAACTCGCCGTCCCCCTGCTGACTGGCCACGATCAGCACCTGATCAAGCGGAAGGTTCCAGCGCAGGGCGAGCTGGCGAATCGCTTCACTGCGGGACGCCCGACGGGGCAGAACATCCAGAAACCAATGGCAGCGCAGCTGTGGCCGGGCATGAAGGCCACGTCTGCGCAGACGACTGCGCACCATGGACACCACCTTGGGATCACTCTCCCGAAGCAGGTAGCTGACCTTGAACGGGCCCTGGTGTTCAGGATCCTGAAGGATCACATGGTCCTGAAAATCAGCCAGAGACTCGACCACCCCATCACGATCCCAATCTTTGGCGATCTGCTGGTGCCAGAGGCTGTCAACGGCCAAGTCGGGTCCAGCATGAATATCTGAACCCGCTCGGGTGATCCAGACCTGGGGATCCGGCAGATGCAGCTCCGAATAGCGCTGGCGGGCCTGCGCCAGAGAGCGACCGCTGTGAATCACCAACGCTTCGGTGCTGCCACAGCCCTCTTGCGTCAAACGATGGCGAAGATCAGACAACCACGCTCCTTCAGCCGTTTCCAACGTGCTGTCCAGATCCAGCACCAGCAGCCGGGAAAACCTCTGCGATGGGTCAACCGATCCTTGATCGAAGGACTTCAGGGAGGGCTGAGGTCGGCAGAGCGTCTGCATCACCCCGAGATACCGACAGACATGGGCATCCCAGCTGAAGTGTCGACTGACGGCTTCAACCCCGTTGTCACTCCAACGGGCCCAGCGTTGCTGATTGGCACCGGCGCGCTCCAGGGCATCCTGCAGAGCATCTGAGTCGGTGACATCCGCAAGCAAGCCGTTCTCACAGCGGGCCTGGATGTCCCGGGGACCTCCGTCATCCGTGGCCACCATCGGTAGACCGCAGGCGGCGGCCTCGAGCAGGGTGAGACCGAATGGCTCGGTGAGAGCGGGGTTCACAAACAAGCCGCCGAGATGCGCAGCCCAGCGGTACAGGGCGGGAATCTGATCGCCACTGTGCTGCTTGGGATAGGCCACCGAGCCGTAGAGGTCATAACGGTCGACGAGATCAAACACCTCCTGCAGGACATCCCGCTGTTGCTTTTCCAGATGGCGTGAATCCTCCCGACACCCCATCACCAGCACGAGGTTGTGACGCTGCTGCAGAACGGATGAACGCCCATAGGCTTCAACCAGGGCAGGAATGTTCTTCCGACGGACAGCCCGCGAAATCGCAAGCAACGGAGGACGGTCGGGATCCCTCAGAAACGGCGTCAGAAGATTGCGGATATCGGTGCGTTCTCCAGTGCTGCCTGAAGGGTGAAAGCGGGTGGCATCAACGCCGGGAGGCACCACCTGCGCGCGCTCCGACCGGAAATGGCCATAACGGGAATATTGATGATCAACTTCCTGGCGCGTGCTGGTGATCACCAGATCCGCCTGAGCCAACACCTGTTCCTCCGCCTCGATGCGGCGGGTCATCGCATAGGTGCTCTCCAGCTGATGGCGATCGACGCCTGCTTCCAGCAGCCGTCGCTGCTTCTCGCGGCCCAGCGAATGACCGGTGAAGACGAGAGGAATGCCCAGGCGTTGGCTGACCAGGGCACCGACCAGACCAGCATCGGCGTAATGGGCATGAATCCAGTCGACCCTCTGGCCGGGCTGACGCAGGTGGTCCACCAATTGATCAGCGAGCTCCTCGAGATGGGGCCAGAGCAATTCCTTGCGCAGATAGCGCCTTGGACCAAACGGAAAACGGAGGATGCGTGCACCGGGGGAAATGGCCTCCTCCCGTTGGCTGTAGTCAACCGACAGCTTGCGATCGTGGATCTGACGGGTGACCACATCGACCTGATCGACTTCCGAACGCAGGGCAAGACTGCGTGCCAGCTCCAAGACGTAGAGGGTCTGGCCTCCAGTGTCGGCATCACGGCCGAGCTCGAGATTGCGAGAGCGGAACAGACCGTGCAGATGCAGATGCAACAGACGCAGACCCACTCCGGACACCCCAACAACAATCGGGTGCGATTAGCACCACTGACCTCTTAGGTGCAATTGCGAGGGGTGAAAATAAAGAAAAGAGTGAGAATCCCCGTTCTCTGTAGCGGATTAATCGCCGAAATCGCTGTTCAGAACTGAAGGTTTCAGATCATCTGAGCGACAAGATCAGTGCTTCTGGATATGAACAATCAACAATGGTCCTAGAGCCTGTCGGTGACATCAACGAGGCGAACTTCGTCATTCCCCCAGGCACCTGCCTGAAAGTCGGCATCCGACGTCACGCCAAGCTGCTCATTCACCCACGCCAGCAGCAAGGGGCCAATCACCGCAGGTGTCGCGTCACCCTGGAAACTACGCAGGCTGAAGTGATCGGCACCCTCCACCAGAACGAGGCGATGACCACCGCGCGCTGCACCGGAGTCCCGCATCGGCTGAATGGCTTCTGGGGTGGATGGAACCACCCAGTCACGCGTTCCACTGACCAGCAACACCTTGGCCGTGAGCGCTGACACGCTGGAGGGATCAAACAACAGCCGAAGAGGCGGACTGACAGCGACCACAGCACGAACGCGGGGGTCTCTGGCCTGAGCTCTGGACACACCGGAGAGCCAACTGCACTGCAGAACCCAACTGATGTTGCGTTCAGGATGCTCGTCATCGGTGCAATGGCGCTTCAACTTGGACTCAGTGGGCGCACCACCGGCCAGCTGAAGAGTTGTCGTGCCGCCCCAGGAGTGTCCGATCACTGCAACGGCGTCGATCCTCAACTGGCGACCAGGAAGGAGACGACCGGCCGCAACGGCATCCAACAACGCGGAGACATCCTTGGGACGTTTCTGCAATTCCTCGGGGCCCGGGGGCGGCCGGTGTCCCGCGAGCATCGCCTGCTGTTGCTTGAAGTCACTGCCGGGGTGATCCGGCATCACGACCGTGTAGCCATTGGCAGCAAGGCTTTCGCCCCAACCCTCGAAGGATTCCGGGTCATCCCAGAGTCCATGGGAAATCACCACCAGCCGTCCATTGGCAGCCGCTGTGGGCTCCAGCAACAAACCCTCGAGCGGTTCGGAACGATGATCGACGTTCACACTGAAGGTGCTGCGACGCCACTGTCCAGGACGTTGTGCGAGAGCGGATGCGGTCGTCGCAGCCGGCGCTTGCTTGGCCAGCATCATCGCCGGTTCCTGTTGGGATTGCAACCGGAGCGCAGCTAAGCGCAGTTTGGACAGATCAATCGACGCCTCCTCACCGGGCATCTCACGCAGCAAACCGAGGATGGTCGGCTGGCCTTTCTGCTCAGCCCG
>JBGKDR010000195.1:0-2638 GCA_042954225.1 Parasynechococcus sp. | reverse complement strand
CATCGCCATGCGGCGTCTGCGCGTCGGGCTTGATCGCGGCCGTCTGGCGGCAGAACGCAGCGGTGAAGCCTGTGGTTTGTCCCTGTCCCCGCAGGGCTGGGGGCCAGCTCAGGATGGAACGTTGCCGCCCTGCCGTGCATCCGTCACGTCGTTGACGAGCGAGGCTGCAGACAGGGTTGAGCTGCGCAGCAACCTGCCGCAGACCATCCGCTTCACGGCCAATGGCCTGGTGCTCGATGGCGGTCTTGTCCTGCTGGCTCACCCCGATCTGGCGCAGCAACGTTGTCTGGTGATCGGCCTCCCGCTTGGCATCACCCGTGTTGGCACCTACCAAGCCAGTTCTGAGGTTCCCCTCAGCAGTGCCCATTGCTTGCCGAACCATGCGGGTTAATCGTGACGTCCACGGGTTCACCCTGGTGGAATTGATGCTGGCGGCTGTTCTGGGGATGCTGCTGTTTGGCGTCGCGCTGTCGTTGCTGGTGGGGGATGCCAACAACAGCAGGGCTATGGCCGAGGTGATTCAGACCCGACGGCTTCAGCGCCGCACCCTGCGCCTGATCAAAGACGATCTCGCCACAGCGTCGGGATGGATCGTGGATCCCGACAGCTCACCCCCGGGCGGCTGTGGTCTCAGCCAACGGAAACCAGTGCTCGCCATCACCCCACGCGATGGCTCCCCTGCGCTGCTCTATTCAATCGGCAAAGCGCCTTCAGCCATTTGGCGCAGCCCGGTGTTGATGCGCTGTGGCCCGGCTTTTGATTTGGATGGTCGCCCCAGTGGAGGCGCCTATCAGAACAGGGTTGTTCTCGATGGCGTCGATCATGCGGGACTGACCGATCACCCGCATCTGCCTGTGTTGTTGTTGGAGTTGGAGCAGCAACGCGGAGATCAGCTGATTCGCTCGGAGGCGGTGGGCTGACTGTCTTCGGTGGGCTCCGGTCGCAGCAGAAAAAACACCTCTACGGCCACGAAGGCCATGGCCAACATCAGGTGATCCAACCAGCCATAGTCCACGCCCATGCCGTTGATGGCGATCCAGCTGTTCACCAACACCAACATCGCGGTGAACACCGAGAGGACGCTGGACAGAACGCGCTGAAGCAGACGGCGATCGCTCCAGAGGTTCCAGAGCAGCGGCACAAGCGCCACGGTGGAGAGCCCATGCAGCACACGCATCGATAGATCGCTGTGCATGTGGGGAGTGATCGCGGCCCAGATGTTGGCTGGAACCAGCAATGAGCAGAGGATCAGATACAGGATCATCGGGGCAGTCGGATCGTGAAGCAGCTGCCTTCGCCAGGTCGGCTCTTGAGCGCAATGGTGCCGTCCATTGCCTCCACCAGCAATTTCACAATCGAGAGTCCAAGGCCCGAGCCTGTTTTCTCCGGAGCATTGCTGCCCCGTTGGAAGCGCTCGAACACCCGTTCCTGATCGGCCTCCGGAATACCGATCCCCTGGTCGACGACCTGGACCAAGGCGTGATCCGCAGTCACCTGGAGCACCAGACGAATCGGTTGCTCGTTCGGGGAATACTTATCGGCATTTTCAATCAGATCCAGCAGCACCTGCCTCAGGCGGTCGCCATCGGCGTTGACCACAACCTGACGCTGCTCAGCATCCTCCGGCAGCTCCAACTGGACCGGGCGCTTCAACGTGTTCTGCGCCATCTCCACCGCCTGCTCGAGTTGATCGGTGAGGGCAACCGGTTCGCGGACGATGGCAAGACGGCCCGAATCGCTTCGGGACAGGTCGAGCAGATCATCGAGCAGGCGCCGCATCCGCACGCTTTCATCGGCGGCGGTGGTCAATCCTGCAATCTGTTTCTCGCTGAGGTTGTCACCCCGACGGATGGTGCGCTGGAGGTAGCCCTGCACGATCGTCAGCGGTGTGCGCAGTTCATGGCTGACGGCACTGACGAACTGCCGTTGCTGACTCCAGGATTCCGCCAGGCGCTCCAGCAGTGCGTTGTAGTTCCGGCTCAGTTGCACCACCTCCAGAGGCCCTTGATTGACCTGCAGGCGGGAGCTGGTCAAGGTGTCGGCGGTCACCTGGGTGGTAGCCGCATTGAGCTCTTCCAGGGGCTGCACGATCCGGCGCACCAACCAGCTCACCGTCAGCAGCGTCACCACAAGACAACTGCCCCAGATCACGATCATCAGGGCCAGGTACCGGCTGAGGGCCTCCTGATTGGTGCTGATCTCGTGGTTGATCCACAGACGGGCTCCGGAGGGGAATTCCTGCACCAGCTCACTGAGAAACCGCGTGTCGTTGTGCACCCAGATGTCTCTCTGCCCGACAATTCGATCGGGATTTGCCTGCATCGAGGCCTGGAGATCGGGCTCTGAAATCGACAGATGGTGACTGGCAGGCAGGATCAAGTCGCCGTCGGGTTGTTCCACCCAGAGCGTGGTGTTGGCATCGGAATGCAGCAGCAGTTCCCGCTCAACAAAGTCGGGTTCCGTCCCGCCTTCTCGTAGACACGTTTCAATCGACTCAGCACTGCGTCGCTGGGTCCTCAGCTCGGTTTCCAGCAGATTGCGCTGGCCGACCCAGAGCCCGACCGATGACGCACCCGTGAATCCGAGAAAGACCGCGAGATAAATGGCCAGTTGCAACTGGCCTTGAAGGCTGCCGAGC
>JBGKDR010000194.1:0-2069 GCA_042954225.1 Parasynechococcus sp. | reverse complement strand
CGGATCAAGGCGTCTGGAAGTTTTGATCAGTTGGTGCAGGTTTCAGAGACGTTCCGCGAAATGATTCAGTTGGAATCAACCTGATTGTCGATGGCTGATTTCGTTGTCTTGGCAACGGCGGATTGGGATCACCGCCTGTGGACGAATAAACAGCACACCGCTCTTGCGTTGCAGCGTGCAGGGCATCGCGTGCTTTACATCGAATCGCTGGGATTGCGTCCTCCTCGCGCGGATCGGCAGGACAGGCAGCGGATCATCAAACGTCTCAGGCGCATGTTTCGTCCGCCTCGGCAGGTGGAGCCTGGTCTCTGGGTCTGGTCTCCCATGGTCATCCCCGGTGGCACCCGCGGGGTGCTGCTTCGGATCAACCGTGTGCTGTTCGGCTCGGCGCTGTCCTGGGTTCTCCGGAGTCTCCGCTTCCGCTGCCCGCTTCTTTGGACCTACAACCCACTCACCGGTCGTTATTTGAATCTGAGGCGACGGGGAGGAGCATCGAAGGCCTCGATGTTCTCAGGGGCGGTCTACCACTGTGTTGACCGCATCCATGCCCAGCCGGGGATGCCCGTTCAGCTGATCGCGGACAGCGAGCGGCAGTTGTGCCGCACCGTGAATGTCGTCTTCACCACGTCTCCTGATCTCCAGGCGTCGTTGATGCGACTGAATGCCTGCACCTATCACTACGGCAATGTCGCGGATCAGGCGCATTTCGCGACAGCGCTCGCGTCGCCACCTCCGCCCCGCCCGCTGGAGCACATCCCATCGCCTCGTCTGATGTTCATCGGGGCGATTGATGCCTACAAGGTTGACCTGCCGATGCTCACGGCACTGGCCCGTCGGCGTCCCGATTGGTCGTTTGTGCTGGTGGGTCCCGTCGGGGAGGCCGATCCGGACACGTGCATCGCCGACCTGCAGTCCCTCGCCAATGTGCATGTCATGGGTGTGCAGGCGTACGCCGATCTGCCCGCCTGGCTCGCTCACTGCGATGTCGCCTTGCTGCCTCTGCAGGAGAACACCTACACGCAGCACATGTTCCCGATGAAATTCTTCGAGTACCTCGCGGCGGGTCGACCTGTGGTGGCCACGCAGATCCCCGCCCTGAGGCCCTTCGCATCGGCAGCGTTGCTCTGCCCGCCGGACACCGACGCTTTCGAAGCCGCCATCGCCATGGCACTCGCCGGCGATGGACCGTCCATGGAGCAGCGCCTGGAGCTTGCCGCCGAGCACACCTACGACAGCCGCACTGGGAAGATGCTCCACGATCTGAAACGGGTTGGTCTGTTGGATGCGGCCTCAGGCGGTCCGTCGATGCTGCGCCCACAGCATCGGACCTGGCCCTTGCAGCAGCTCCTCGTGCCTGCGTTGTTTCGCTCGGTGCGGCTTCGGAATCGTTTTGGCCGCTCGGAGGCCGGCCGCCAGCTGTTGCGTTGGTTCGATGGGCACCATCCGGTGGATCCGAAGGTGCTTGATGCGCAGATCCCCCTCTTGATCCAGAAGGGTCTCTATGCCGAGGCGAGGGCCCTGATGGAGCGCTCATGGTTGGAGCTCGGCCGCACCGATCACCTCCATCACCTCTTGTTCCGGCGTGGCGCCAGACCCAAGTCTCTGGAGGCGCAGATCACACTGTTCGAGACCCTCGCAAACAGCGCCCATCTGCCCCTGAGTTACCGCGCCTACTGCCGGGTTGTGTGTGCCTACCGCGCGGCCGAACTGAATGACCCGCAGCTGATGCGTGCGTCCATTGCGGCATTGGATGGCATTGCCACGGGGCTTGAAGACGATCCCAACACACGACTGTGTCGCCAGGGCAATCGCTTCAACCGCACCAAGCTTCTGGTCTCCTGTTACGCCACCACGCTGCGGCTTCAGCTCACCCTCGCGGACCGGGACGGTGCTGCCAGTCTGGGCCGGCGTGCCCTGCGGTTCACTGCGTCCCTCGATCTCACCATGATCGAAACGGACACCTCCTTCCGGTTGACCCGCAATCTGATGCGCGTATTGGCGGTCAACATCGTCGAGGCATGGGCGACTGCGGATGCCGATCTCTACTGGTCGGCCAGACAGGCCCTGCA
>JBGKDR010000193.1:0-4890 GCA_042954225.1 Parasynechococcus sp. | reverse complement strand
CCGATGTTCATCACCCCTTCGGAGCCCGGTCGTTCACCCACCTGGGCATGGATCTGGAGGACCAGGCCATCGATGGGGGAGGTGAGCTGACTGTTCGCCAGATCGGCCAGAAGGCCGAGACGATCGGCCTCAGCCTGATCGCGCTGGCCCTCCAGCTGAATCAGCTCCTCACGTTTTTCTTCGACCAGGACCCGCGAGGCGGCACCCCACTCGGCAGCCGTGGCGTAACGGCTGACCTCCCGCTGTCGAAGTGATATTTGCGCCTTCAGGCTTCGGATCTGAGCTTGGACCCGCTGCACATCAGCGAGCAATCCCTGCCTGTTGTCAAACAGGGCCAGCACCTGGCCCTTTGAAATGGCCTCACCTTCAGAAACGAACAATGTCGAGACCCGAGGGGTGCCGGGCTGACCAGCCGTCGGTGCCGCCAGTTCGAGCACATCACCGGCCGGCTCAAGCTGACCCAGTGCCGCCACCGGTTCAATCCGTTGCGGCGGGTCAATAACCACGGACGCTGGTTCCTGGACAGGATCCCTCAGCAGTGCCGCCGCTCCGAGAGCAAGAACGGCCGCCAGAGCACCAATGCCAATGATCTGACGACGGCGATTCACGCGGGAAGAGGAGGGTTATCGAACAGCAGGTTCTCGATGTAGGCCTCCGCCCAATCAGGGTTGAACGCTTTTTCGAGAACACGACGGGTCTTGTCGTTGCGCTTCTGCTTGAGGCAGTAGTTCAGCTGACCCTCGTAGCGTTCAATCGTAGAAAAAGAATCCGGTAAATCGGGTTTGGTCCGCCGAATCGCGGAGGACAGAACCTCGAGGTAGTTGTCGACCAGCTCCACAAACCAACCCTCCTCCTCCTCTCCGTCCGGGCGGATGAAGCGGACATAGGGAGAAAAGATGGTTCCCCAGCCAGGCAGATCACGAACCTGGCGGAACGGGGGGATGGCCAAGGCGTTCAACGACACCTCCATCGCTGACGGGAGGGACGACTTCACCGGCGAAAGATCGACGATGGCCGCGGAGATCCCTGCCGGACCGGCGACGATGTCGGCTCCGAAAATCGGCAGGTCAAAGCAGGGATCCGGAAACCAGACGCAATGAAGGATCTGCAGTCCATTGCCAAGACGTGCCAGCTCGAGATGAAGCTTGCGCATGCCGGAACAGCGATGGAGCTCATTGCCGATGAACAACGTCTCCCCGTCCAGTTGTCCGCTGATAGCGACAAGGTCGTGGTCGATTTCCAGGTCGGCCAGATCCGGTAACGACGTCCGCCTGGAGCGAATGCGATCCGCCAGCGTCATCACCAACGGGTGAAGAGCCACAGGACTGTCTGGCATCGAAAGCGGACTCACGCATTGCAGGCACAGAATGGAACTTTGCCACGCAGTTCTGTCCCCCTCACGCAACAGCCCACCTCTGGGCCTGTGGACCCTGGAAAACGGCGTGTCATGCATCGAAGCCTCGATGCCCGATGCCTCACTGACCTGTATCGACCTGTGGTGCCGAGCCGGAAGCGGAGCCGAACAGGACGATGAGCACGGCATGGCGCATTTCCTGGAACACATGGTGTTCAAGGGCAGCCGTCGCCTGGAGCCAGGAGCCTTTGATCGCGAGATCGAGGCTTTGGGCGGCAGCAGCAATGCCGCCACCGGATTCGATGACGTGCATTTTCATGTTCTGATCCCCTCCGAGCAGGCGTCGCGCGCGCTCGACCTTCTGCTGGATCTGGTGCTGGAACCGGCACTGCTGGATCAGCCCTTCCAGACGGAACGGGATGTGGTGCTTGAGGAGATTGCGCAATATGCCGATCAACCGGACGAACAGGTCCTGCAGCAGTTGCTGGCACTCGGTTGCCCCAGCCACGACTACGGCCGACCGATCCTGGGCACACCGGACAGCCTGACTGCGATGACCCCGTCGCAGATGCAGCGGTTTCAGCAACGCCTCTACCGCGGATCCAACCTCTGTCTTGCCATTGCCGGACCAGAGCAGGCCATCCCGCGGGACGTGATCGCTGCGTCGCCACTGGCAACCCTCCCAGATCACGATGCTGGCTCCGTCATCGCGGACTTAACCGTGCAATCGGGTCGGCACGAGATCGTCGTTGATCGCCTGGAAGCCGCCCGATTCATGATGCTCTGGGCCTCCCCTGCAGCATCCAATCAGGACTGGGTGATGGGAGCCGATCTGCTGACCACCCTGTTGAGCGAAGGGCGTCGCTCACGGTTGGTCTCGCAGTTGCGCGACACCCTCCAACTGGCTGAGAGCGTCGAGATGGATTTGACGAGCCTGGAGAGGGGCAGTCTTGTGACCCTAGAGATCTGCTGCCAGGACAAGGATCTGCCTGCGGTCGAAGCCGAAGTGAGGACTGAGCTGCAACGCCTGTTCGACCATCCCCCGGAGTCCTGGGAACGACGTCGGGCGATGCAACTCGTGGGCAACGGTCTGCGCTTCGCCATGGAGTCACCCGGCCAGGTGACAGCGCTGTCCGCGAGCCAGACCCTCTGGAATCGCCATCAGGACCTCCTGGATCCCCTGCAACTGATGGATGGCTGGGGGTCTGATCGACTCCAGCAGGCCGCCGCCAACCTGCTCCACCCAGACAAGGCGCTGACGTTGATTGCACGGCCTGGAGATCGCGACTGATGTTGAACACCTCGCTTCTGCTCGAGCCGGTTCAGACCCCAGAGGTGATGAGCGCCAAATTGCTGCTGCCCCGAGGCAGCGGCCATGACCCCATTGGCGCCAGGGGAGCCCATCAACTACTGGCCTCATTGCTGACCCGAGGCTGTGGTCCCCATGACCACAATGCGATCGCCGATCTGATCGAAGGCTGCGGGGCCGGGCTGCGCAGCGAAGCCCACGAGGATGGACTGCTGATCAGCCTGCGCTGCTGCAGCGATGACGCGCCTGATCTGATTCCCGTCCTCAACTGGATGGTGAATGAGCCCCATCTGGCAGACGATCAGCTGACGTTGGAGCGACATCTCAGCCTGCAGGCGTTGCAGCGTCAGCAGGAGGATCCGTTCCAACTGGCCTTCGATGGCTGGCGTCAGCTGGCCTATGGAGACGGCGGCTATGGACACGATTCCCTTGGGCTGGCAGAGGAGCTGGCCGGACTGGGCCCATCAACGCTGAGGCCGCTTCATCAAGCTCTGAAATCCAGCAGAGGTGTGCTGGCCGTCGCAGGGCAATGGCCGTCGACCCTGGAATCACAACTTCGAGAGCTGATGGCATCAGAGCAGGTGCTCGATCCGAAGGGGATCCGCACCACGCTCCGGGACCGACACAATCCGCCTGCCGACACCGTGCACCTCGATGCGATCGACACGGAACAGGTTGTGTTCATGCTCGGTGAACCAACGGTCCCCCATGGCCATCCCGATGCCCTTGGCCTGCGGCTGTTGCAGTGCCATTTGGGGTCTGGCATGTCGAGTCTGCTGTTCCGACGACTCAGGGAGGATCACGGCGTGGCCTACGACGTGGGGATCCATCACCCCAACCGCCTGGGAGCCTCACCGTTTGTCTTGCATGCTTCAAGCGGCACCGACAAAGCGGCCATCGCCCTGCGACTCCTGCATGAGATCTGGGACGATCTACGCCAGACACCGTTGACCCCGGCGGATCTCGATCTGGCTCGGGCCAAGTTCATCGGTCAGCTCGCCCACGGTCGTCAGACCTGCTCACAACGGGCCGAACGGCGGGCCCAGCTCAGCCTGTTCGGCTTGCCTGACACCCACGACAGAGATTGCCTCGACAAGGTGCAGCGGCTGAGCGGTGATCAATTGATGACCATTGCTCAGACCCATCTCGGACGACCGAAGCTGAGCCTCTGCGGTCCCGAGGCCCTCGTGCAGAGCCTTGAGCAGAGCTGGATCAGTCAGTCCTCGTCATGAGCTGCCAGGACGGACGACGCGAGAAGAAAGGTTCCTCTGCGAAACCGAACCGCCACCGTGTCAGCAGGATGCAGAGCCACCACATCGCCCTGCTCACCGAGGCTGATCAGATCCGGGGGGCGGAGCATCGGCATCGGATCAGCCGTCTTCAGATAGGTCGGCACTTCAGCCAATCGCACCTTGTCCCCAATCGAAAACGTCATCAGTTCTGGGCAGGGCTTGCATTCTCAAGCAGGATGGGGCCAGCTGTCGTCCATCGGTGCGAGCCCTAGCCATCTGGAGCGCGGCGCTTGTGGGCATGCTGACGATCCTGATCGGAAGTCTGATCCCCGCGGCGGTGCTGCTGCCCCCACCCATGGGACTGATCGACCTGCCCGCCAGCTGGCAGGTCCCGGCTCTGTTGCTGTGCGCGATGGTCAGTGGCCCCCGTGCTGGGGTCATCGCAGCCGTCGCTTATCTCACCCTCGGACTGGGGGACCTGCAGGTCTTCCAGGGAGGCGGTGGTCTGAACTATGTGCAACAACCGGGATTCGGCTATCTCGCAGGCTTCATTCCTGCAGCGTGGTTGACGGGACGCCTCGCCCAGCAGGAGGGCATGGGTGATGTGATCAAGCTCACGGCATCAGGGATCGCTGGGCTGGTGGTGCTCCAGGGCTGTGGGTTGTTGAACCTGCTGCTGGGTGGACTCGTTGGTCGCTGGGACGCACCACTGCTCGAACTGATCGTGCAGTACTCACTCGGCCCCCTGCCCGGCCAGCTTTTACTGTGCATCGCCACCGCCGTCCTGGCCGTCGTGCTCAGACGGATCCTGATTGTCGAGCCATGACACCACGACCGGGCCGTGCCATCAGCCGTGGGCGCCAGATGCTGATCGCCATCGGTGTGGTTGGGATCGACCAGCTCAGTAAAGCCCTGGTGACCGATCGACTCGGCGTTGGCTGGACGGCTCCGGGGATCCCAGGACTCGTGGATCTCCACCTGGTGCACAACACCGG
>JBGKDR010000192.1:0-1772 GCA_042954225.1 Parasynechococcus sp. | reverse complement strand
CCCCTGCGCCGTGCCGCCTCCTTTCAGGCGGATATGGCCTGCCTCTATCGGCTGCATCTGCAGGCCCGCCTTCCCTTTCGGCTGTTGCGGGAGATGGCGCGGTTCCGCTGCGGGGGCCGGGACGATCTCTATGACGGCATTCGCGGGGCCCTGGACTGGGAGCGCTGGTTGCACCCCTCCATGAGTTTTCGTGTGGATGTGACCGGCACGGCTCCAGGACTGACCCATAGCCACTATTCGGCCCTCCAGGTCAAAAATGCCCTGGTGGATCAGCAGCGCGAACTCTGGGGAGAGCGCTCATCCATCGATCTCGACGACCCCGATCTGTCCCTGCACGTCCATCTCAGCCGTGATGGAGCTGTACTGAGCCTGGATGGCAGTGGCAGCAGCCTGCACCGACGCGGCTACCGCGCCGCCATGGGGGTGGCTCCGCTCAAAGAGAACCTTGCGGCGGGTCTGATCCGGCTAACGCAATGGGATGGAACCGTCCCACTCGTTGATCCCTGCTGCGGCTCCGGAACCCTGCTGATCGAAGCAGTGCTGTCCGCACTGCAACAGGCCCCTGGGCTGGAACGACGCTTTTCCCTGGAGGGATGGGCCGACTTTCGCGCTGAGCTCTGGGACGAAGAATGCGAACGGGCTCGCAACCGACGCAGACGCGATCTCACCCTCCCACCGGTGATTGGCATCGAACAGGACGCTGGCATTGCGGAACAAGCCAGAGACAACGTTGCCGCAGCGGGTCTCGCGGGCGTGATCGATATCCGCCAGGGACACTTCGACGGCCAAGATCTCCCCGACGGACCTGGAGTGATGGTCTGCAATCCGCCCTACGGCGAACGACTCGGAAATGCCAACAACCTCGACGGCTTCTACAGCGACCTCGGCAATTACGCGCGACAACAAGCGTCCGGCTGGCAGCTCTGGTTACTGAGCGGCAATCCCAAGTTGACCGGCGCACTGCGGCTGAAGGCGTCCCGGCGGATTCCTGTTAGCAATGGCGGGATCGATTGCCGCTGGCTGCACTACGCCATCCGCTGAAAGCGCTCGTTCCAACCACCGACAAGCACCAATCCATTGAAGAGAACATCGCCGGATGCAGACGCCTCGGTGGTGAGGTCAACCACAGGATCAAGGATCGAAAGGTTGCGCCTCAAGATTGCATACAGCTCCTAATGAATGGATTGCGCAACCGCATCGGACGCGAGGAAATATTGATAGCGGCGCTCAAGAATCCGAGGATTGTTGTGTCGCTTCGTCAGTTTCAATGCGTTGGCTGAAGACTCAGATTGGTCGGTATTGACAACAATGCGTCTGAATCGCTTGAAGAATGGACACTGAAGACAAGAGCGCATCGTCAGATCGTTCTCATCAGGCTTCTACAAACTGGCAAATGTGCGCTTGCCGAGTTTGACGGAAGGCGTGCCTCTAACCCAAGACATTTGACATATCCGGGTTAGGAAAAGATGTCTATCGGAAGGCCCTCTCGACAGGCCGCTCGCAGCACTATTTTTGCATCAGCAGACCCAGATTTCCCACCGACTTGACCCTGAATCGCTGTCGTTTTTACTCAATCAACGAAGCCTGGAGAAAAAGTGATGCAAGGCCGCCGGCGGCGTTCAAACCCGCCCCATCAAAGCCCGCACGGTTTTCATGATTCCCTCCAGGGTCTGCGGCAGGAAGGGTCCCTTCAACACCTGCCCGCCGACCCTCAGCGACACACCGGCAAACAGCAGATTCACCCCCGCCAACACCAGCAGGGCATGGATCAG
>JBGKDR010000191.1:0-2992 GCA_042954225.1 Parasynechococcus sp. | reverse complement strand
ATTGCGAGACGCTGAAAAGCAAGGGTCTCACCAGCACCATCGAGCCGGAAACCTGAACGGCAGCCAACAATGCTGACCAGGTTGCTCCGGATGGAACCGCGGTGGATCGCCACAGTGGTGATCATCCCGCTGCTCTACCTGACTGGTTGGATCTGTGCCGCTCCGCTGTTTCTTCTGGGCCGGCCGGCCGAGCAGGTTTCTCTCACAGGGACTCTGGTCAGCTTCGCGCTGTTTCTGGGCTTGATGCCGATCTGGGCGCGAGACCGCTGGGATCAACGCAAGGCCTTTCTGTTTCTGGGCCTGAGACGGCAACGATTCCAGACGGAGCTCAGCCTGATCGTGCTGATCAAAGGCTGCCTGCTTGCCGTGGCACTGCTGGCACTGATCGTGATCCCGCTGACCTCGAACGGTTGGGCCACGTGGGATGGCCCCCCCAGCATTCCCACACTGTTGAACGCCCTGCTGCTCAGCCTGGGTGTGGGACTGGCTGAGGAACTGATCTTCCGAGGCTGGCTGCAATCAGAACTGCATCACCTGCTGGGGCCCACACGAGCCTTGGTTGGTCAGGCCATGGTTTTCAGCCTGGTGCATACGCGCTTCAACCTTGGATTGGCAGGAATGCTCAGCCTGCTGATGGGGTTGTTTCTTCTGGGCCTGCTCCTGTCCCTGCTGCGTGAAAGCGCGCGGGGATCACTCTGGGCACCTGTGGGCCTCCACGGGACACTCGTCGGCGGGTGGTTTGTCCTGCAATCGGACCTGCTCAGCATCCGGGATGACGCCCCCATCTGGCTCGTCGGCCCGGGGGCACCGCATGCCAATCCAATCGGCAGCAGTGTGGCCATTGTTGCGATCACAGCGGTCAACCTCCTTCTGCTGACACCCCTGAACCAGGATCCCAAGCATGGCGACCCCACTTGAACAACTCCGGCAGGCCTACCAGAGCGGGGATCTGACCAGTTGCGAAGCAATCATCCAGCGCACCCGACGTCTCGCCGGTGAGCCAAGCCCCCCTTTTCACAAACTGGCGAGCGAGGTCTTCCGCCAGCGCAAGAATTTTGCTGACGCCCTCGTTCATGACCGAAGCCTGATCCGTTGCCGGCCCAACGACCCGATCGGCTATTACCGGTCAGGACAGGATCTGCTTCAACTGCAGCGCCCCGATGAAGCTGCAGCACTGCTCAGGGACGGCCTGGATCAAAGCGGCGACGACCATGACTCGTTGCATCGGGTCGCCCTGAAGGCCTATCGCGCCTTGGGCGATCACACCGGGGCACTGATCCATGCGCGGGCGCTGATCCGCCTCACACCGGATGACCCACTGGGTTATGTCCGCGCATGCCAGGACCTGATCACGCTCAATCAGCTCGATGAAGCGCAAGACATCGCCGAATCAGGCTTGCGTCGCCACCTCAATCACCACGAGCTCCTGCGACTGGCGCTCCAGATCTGCACACACACCGGCAACCTCCCAGCGGCCATCCACCATGGCAACCAGCTGCTGAATAGCGATTCAATTCAAGGCGATGACTATGTGATTGCTGCGAAAGCCATTGCGGTCGGGGGAGACAGGCCAAGGGCCACAGAGATCGTGGACGCGGGATTGAAACAACATCCACACGATCTCAAGTTGTTGTGCCTTGGCATTGAAATTGCTCGGGATACCAATGCGACCAATCGCATCCTGGACCTCACCGACCAACTGCTTGAACGCAAACCCGACAAAGTCAACCTGATCTATTGCCGACAACTGCTTCGCTCAGCTGGGTGTCGTCACAAAGCACTCGGCGTGTCCGAGCAGATTCTTCGGAACTCCGATCAGGACGATGACAGATTTGAACTGGTCTGCGATTACATCGCACTGGGCGAACTGGGGACGGCCTGCGATCTGATCAATCAACACAGGCTCCTCGCAGGCGACGAGACCGAGATCATGAGATTGACCCTGAATGATCCGCAGCCCTCTGCCCTGCGCGCAGATGTCAGACAACTTCTGGCGACCAGCGGGATCTACCCACAACTGCAGAGCACAAGCTTCAACCCAGACCCCCTGGATCTGCTGGCATCAGCCGCGCAAAAGCCGACCATTGCCCTTATCCACATTGGCAAATGTGCGGGCGAATCGGTTCTCGACGCCTTGAGGATGAATTTCAGCCATGAAGAACTGAACCTCTGCGAATTTCACATCTTTGATGCGAATCAACGTCTTGATCAACTGTTCAAACAAATCAAAGACACTGTTCAGATCCACTGCCTCGTGACCACGCGAGACCCCTTGGCGCGATGGGTCTCTGCCTTCAACTGGGACACCCACACCTTTCATCGGAGCCAACAGTTTTTCTGCCATCCAAACGCTGTTCACTTTCATCAGCGTTATCCGAGCGCCAAAAGCCTTGCCGCAGGCCTGGCCAAGAGCGAACAAGAGGCCATCAACTTCGCATCGTTCCATCATCTGGCCTATGGCCACATCGCAATGGGAGCCGACTGGTATTTGCCCGCCTCGAGACGCAGCTACCTGAACAGAGCTACGTCATCCGTGATCCGAACAGAACGGATTCAACAGGATTACGAGAGCTGCATCCGTTCAATCCTGAATCAGTTCACCCACCTCAGCGACCGTCAGGCCATCGCGGTGCCAAAAACAAAACAGAGCTACCAGACCCGCTATCCCAAACACAGCTTCAGCCAGCTGACTGATCTCACGGAAACTGAGCAAAACGCCATTGCCAGAACGATCAAGAAGGACATTGAGGCCCATCAGGATCTGATCAACATCCTGGCCTGATTGGATCAACGGGTGGCCGTGGCCATCGCCTTGTTGCCATGAACGGGAGCGTGCAACGCCTCCGATAGAGGAGACACGCCGTACTTCCGCTCGAGAATGGCCATCACGGTTCTGCCGAAATCATCAGGATTCCGGTCAAACGCTTCAAGGCAGACCTGACCAAAGGTTCCACCCATCGGCTCGGGATTCCAGAGCAACTTTCTGGCCGTC
>JBGKDR010000190.1:0-1109 GCA_042954225.1 Parasynechococcus sp. | reverse complement strand
CTGACACCATGGTTGACGATTATCTGTGCCCTAAATGTGGATCCAGAACTTACGAGACCGGACAAATTCGAGTGTCCGGTGGTTTCTGGTCCAGTTTTTTTGATGTTGGCAATCGACGCTATAACGCTGTGACCTGCACTGTCTGTGGGTACACCGAGTTTTATAAACGAACCGTTTCAGGGATCCAAAAGGTCTTTGATTTCCTCGGTGGAAGCTGAGCGCAGTCTTCGCCCAGTCCCGTTTGGTTCGGAGATTCGTTAGACCGGGGTTGTTGTTGAAGTGTGATGTCCGAAGGCGTCGTCGGCTTAATTCTGCTGGTTGTGGCCTTTTTGGGACTGCAATGTTGGTGGATCAGCCGCATCGTGCTGTTCAATCCCAGACGGCGTCAGGAGGCTTTTCGTTCCACATCGCTGGAGGAGCAGCGTCGTCATCTTGAGTCGAGTTATGAGCGATTTTGAGTCCGCCGATCTGGACAGGATCATCGAAATGGCCTGGGAAGATCGCACACCCTTTGAAGCAATCGCCTACCAGTTCGGTCTTTCAGAGCAGGAGGTGATCAACGTGATGCGTCGATCGATGAAACCATCATCGTTCCGTATGTGGCGCAAGAGGGTGACCGGTCGGAAGACCAAGCATGCGTCCACGAATCCTTCGAATCGCTTTCGTGCGGCCTGTCATCGAGCCTGATGTTGATTACCACGGCAAGTGCCAGCCTGTCACTTTTGGGGTTTGTTCTGATGGAGTAATCATCTCTTCGACAACGTCTGGACTTGAGGCTGTTTCGATGTCGATGGTGGCGGACAGAAACAGGCCAATCATCCAGAACATTGCGATCAACATGACCGCACCGACGACATAGACAAGGGCACGGGCTGCTGCTTCAGCCTCTGTTTGTTTGGCGTCGGGCATGTTGACCTTTTCGCTGTTGAACGCGTCTTGCCCGGACAGAGTTGCATCCTTGGCTGGTCCGACACGCCAAGATCAATGGATATTTTTGTTTGTCATCAAAAATTTATGAAGAAGATGACGTTTGTTCGCGCCCGCGTTGCACCTGGCTGTAGTGCCGGTCGTCATCAGCTGTTGTGATGTTATTGGCTTGACCATTGCTC
>JBGKDR010000189.1:0-2072 GCA_042954225.1 Parasynechococcus sp. | reverse complement strand
GCTGAGCCTTTACCTGGCCGGCGCGCTGAGCATCGGACTGCATCTGCTGCACGGCCATGAATCGGCCCATCGCAGCATCGGCGCCCTGACACCGGGCAACGGCCTCTGGCTGCGGCGGATGGGACGGCTGCTGGCCGTCCTGCTCAGCGGCGGCTTTGTGGTGATCAGCCTGGGACTGGCCCTGGAGGGACACCCATGAGCCGAACGATCGATCCCAGACTCCCCACAGGCCCGATCGCGGGGGCCTGGCAGCGCACCCGCGAAGCGCTGCCGCTGATCAGCCCCCTGCGGAAACGCCAGATGGAGATCCTGGTGGTGGGAACCGGTCTGGCCGGAGCCTCTGCCGCCGCCACCCTGGCCGAGCAGGGCTACCGCGTCACGGTGCTGACGTATCACGACAGCCCACGGCGGGCCCATTCCGTGGCCGCCCAGGGCGGCATCAATGCCGCACGCCCGGTTGCCGTCGATGGCGACAGCGTCAGCCGCCTGTTCGCCGACACCCTCAAAGGCGGGGACTTCCGCGCTCGCGAGCTGGGCTGTCAGCGACTGGCCGAAATCAGCAGCGGCATCATTGACCAGTGCGTCGCCCAGGGGGTGCCGTTCGCACGGGAATACGGCGGCAGCCTCGCCACCCGCAGCTTCGGGGGGGCGCTGGTGAGTCGCACCTTCTACGCCCGCGGCCAAACGGGCCAACAACTGCTCTACGGCGCCTATCAAGCCATGATGCGCCAGGTGGAGCTGGGCACGATCCGGCTGCTGACCCGACGGGATCTGGTGGAGCTGATCACCGTGGATGGCGTGGCCCGCGGCGCCGTCACCCGCCATGGCATCAGCGGCGCGCTGGAGGTGCACACCGCGTCGGCTGTCCTGCTCTGCAGCGGTGGGTATAGCAACGTCTATTTCCTCTCCACCAATGCGCTGAAATCCAACGCCAGTGCGATCTGGCGGGCCCACCAGAAAGGGGCCCTGTTCGCCAATCCCTGCTTCACCCAGATCCACCCGACCTGCATCCCCTCCGGCGATGCCTTTCAGAGCAAGCTGACGCTGATGAGCGAAAGCCTGCGCAACGACGGTCGGATCTGGCTGCCGGCGCAGGCCGGTGACAATCGCCCCGCCAAGGAGATCCCGGAACAGGAGCGGGATTACTTCCTCGAGCGGATGTATCCCACCTACGGGAACATGACCCCGCGGGATGTCGCCTCCAGGCGGGCCCGGGAGCTCTGCAATGCCGGCCATGGCGTGGGGCCAGGGGGGCGTTCGGTCTATCTCGACCTCACGGCAGCCATCGCCCGCGATGGAGCGGAGGCCATCGCCTCCCGCTACGGAAACCTGATGGAGATGTACGAGCGGATCACCGGTGAGGATCCCTACAGCACGCCGATGCGGATCTATCCCGCCCCCCACTACACGATGGGAGGGCTCTGGGTCGACTACCAGCTGATGAGTTCCATCCCTGGGTTGTTTGTGCTCGGGGAGGCGAATTTCTCTGAGCACGGGGCTAACCGGCTGGGGGCCAGCGCCCTGATGCAGGGCCTCGCCGATGGCTACTTCATCGCCCCCGCGACCGTCACCGCCTGGCTGGCCGGAACACCGCAGGTGAGCATTGATCCGAGCCATCCGAGCTGCAGGGATGCCCTGCACAGCGCTGAGACCCGACTCGACAGCCTGCTGGCCACACAAGGCAGCACCCCGGTGGATGCCTTCCACCGGGAGCTGGGCAACGTGATGATCGAGCGCTGCGGCATCAGCCGTGATGCGGCGGGCCTGGAGGACGGACTGCGGGCCGTCGCCGCGCTGGAGCAGCGTTTCCTCAGTGATGTGCGGGTGCCCGGGGAGGCCCAGGGCCCCAATCCAGAGCTGGAGAAAGCGGTGCGTGTGCAGGACTTCTTCGGGCTGGCCGAGCTGATGCTGCGCGATGCCCTGGCCCGGGAGGAATCCTGCGGTGCCCACTTCCGCGAAGAGCACCAGAGCGCCGATGGGGAGGCCCAGCGCGATGACACCAACTTCGCCCATATCGCCGCCTGGGAAGCCAACCCGGACGGAGAACCGATCCGCCACAGCGAACCGCTGCA
>JBGKDR010000188.1:0-2900 GCA_042954225.1 Parasynechococcus sp. | reverse complement strand
GCATCAAAGGCGCCCCGTTCATAGACGAGCGCGACGATCGGCTCGCCCAGGGCGATGAACAACACCCCCAAGGGCAGCATCGAGGCCGTCGACAGCATCAGTCCCTGACGGATGCGCGCGATCAGCTGAGGACGGTCGTCGTCCGCAGTCAGGCGGGCGAACGTGGGAAGCAAAGGCACCAGCAGGGCGTTGGAGATCAAGCCCAGCGGGGTCTGAATCAGCAGATTGGCGTATCCAAGGCCCGCCGCCGCTCCGGCGATGCCGGATGCGAAAAACAGATCGGTAAAGACATTGATCTGCAGCATCCCCGACGACAACGTGGCCGGACCCATCACCCGCCAGACCTCACGGACGCCGGGGTGGCGCCAGTCCCAAACGAGCCGAAACCGCACCAGCCCCTGACGCACCAAGGCCGGAAGCTGGATCAGCCACTGCAGCAGCGCGCCAACCAGGGTGGCCGCCGCCAGAACCACTCCTCCTCGAAGGGCAAAGCCCGTATCGCCGATCTGGTCCCCCAACTGGAACCACAGCAAACCAACGCCCAGAACCAATGCGGCGCTCGACATCAGCGGCGACACCGCTGGAATCCAGAATTCATCAGCAGCATTGAGGGAGCCGAACCCCAGTCCGATCAGACCCGCCAGCAGGGCCATCGGCGCCATCACCTGGAGTTGCACCACAGCAATCCGGTGCAACTCCGGGCTCAACCCCGGGCCGACGAGAGTGATCAGAGGATCCGCTGCCAGAACGAGCAGAACCGTCACGCCGAGAAGGATGGCGCTGACGCTGGTGTTCAGCGCCGCCAGGATGTGAGCTCCTTCCTGGCGTGGTCGCCGGCTGAGCACGCTCACCATGGCGCTGTGAAAGGGACCATTGATCCCCCCAAGAAGGATCAGCAGGAATCCCGGCAACACATACGCATAGTTGTAGGCGTCATAGGCAGCGCCCACGCCGAAGGCGGCGGCGATCACGAGCTGCCGCACCAGTCCGCCCACCTTGCTCAGCAATGTGCCGAGAGTGACCACCAATGCGATGCCCTTCAGTGATCGCGCCATGGCCAAGCTCCACGTGACGGTCGCATTGTGATGGCGGTGAGCCGGCAGCATGGGCGCACCTCGGCAAGCGCCATGACCGGCCTTCCCCCTGTGGGCACAACCCTGATGGAGTTCGAGCCCCTGATCGAAGGGGTCCTGAGCAAGCGCTACAAACGCTTTCTGGCGGACGTCGAGCTTGCCGACGGCACCGTTGTGACGGCCCACTGCGCCAACACCGGGCCGATGACCGGTGTGCTGCATCCCGGAGGTCGGGTCCGCTTACGTCATGCCCCCTCGCCCAAACGAAAACTGGCATGGACCTGGGAGCAAGCGGAGGTTCCAGGTGCCAACGGACGTCCCTGCTGGGTTGGCGTCAACACCAGCCTTCCCAACCGACTGATCCGCACCGCGATCGAAGCGGGTTGCCTCACCCCTCAGCTCGGACCGATCGCCAGCATTCGTGCCGAAGTGGCCTACGGCGAAAACCGACGCAGCCGGATCGATCTGTTGCTGGAACCGGCATCAGACAACCCGGACCAGCGGCCGATCTACCTCGAAGTGAAAAACACAACCTGGACGGCGGGCACCACGGCGCTGTTTCCCGACACGGTGACCGAACGGGGCCAGAAACATCTTGTGGAGCTGATGAATGTTGTGCCGGACGCCCGGGCCGTGCTGGTGCCATGCCTGAGCAGGGATGACGTTGTCGCCTTCGCTCCTGGCGATGCGGCCGACCCGCGCTACGGCAGCTTGTTTCGGGAGGCCGTTCAGGCGGACGTTGAGGTGCTGCCCTGCTGCTTCCGCTTCGAGAACACGTCAATCCACTGGCAAGGCTGTCGCCCGGTTGAGATCTGAACCTGCGAATTTGGAATTCAGTATCAAGTGGAACATTGACCCCACCACATCGAACGAGAGGCTTGGATAGTGAAAGCCCTATGCAAAAAGTGCATAGCCGGAGTCTTTCGCCTCAGCAGTTCCGCCTTTCCTTATGACCACTGCTTTCCGTCAAACACCTCAGCGAAGGCGATCGCGCCTTCAAGAGGCCAGCCTTCTCGACGGGCCCATGATGTTGCTGAAAAGCCTTCGGGGTTTCAGCTCGCACCGGTCCCTGGTATGGCTGGCCTGTGCTCCTGTTGCTCTGCTCGGCCTGAGTGTTTTCACGTTGTCAGCCAAGGCAGAAGAACTGCCCGAGCTCACGGGTGCATTCCTGGCTAACAACATGTGGCTCTTGGTGGCCACGATCCTGGTGATCTTCATGAACGCCGGCTTCGCCATGGTCGAAGCCGGCATGTGTCGCCAGAAAAACGCCGTCAACATTCTGGCCAAGAACCTGTTCGTCTTCGCGCTGGCGGTGACGTCGTACTGGTTCATCGGCTTCGGAATCATGTACTACGGGAAAGAAATCATTCCCGGAGTCCTCTACTTCAACGGGTTCTTCTTTGATCCCGCTGTGACCGCCGAGATGATCAGCGGTGCAGAACTAGTTCCCTCGGTGGACTTCCTGTTCCAGGCAGCTTTTGCTGGTACCGCGGCAACGATCGTGTCCGGACTGGTCGCTGAGCGCATCAAGTTCGGCGAGTTCGTGATTTTTGCGCTGGTGCTCACGGCCTTCATCTACCCCGTGGCGGGTAGCTGGAAGTGGAACGGTGGCTGGCTCGACCAGATGGGCTTCATCGACTTCGCAGGCTCCTCGATCGTCCACTCCGTCGGTGCATGGGCCGGTCTTGTCGGGGCGATGCTGCTTGGACCCCGGATCGGCAAATACGTCGGTGGCAAGGCTCAGGCCATTCCAGGTCACAACATGTCGATCGCCACTCTCGGTGCTCTGATCCTGTGGATCGGCTGGTATGGCTTCAACCCTGGCTC
>JBGKDR010000187.1:0-1273 GCA_042954225.1 Parasynechococcus sp. | reverse complement strand
CGATCAGGCTGAGGCCGATCGTCTCGGCCTTCTGGCCGATCTGGCGAACAGTCAGCTCACCTCCCCCATCGATGGCCTGGTCCTCCAGATCCATGCCCAGGTGGGTGAACGACCGGGCTCCGAAGGGGTGATGAACATCGGCGCAAGCCAGACGATGCGCGCACGAATCGAGGTTTACGAATCGGATATCGCTCGGATTCGGGTGAATCAACCCGTTCGTCTGCGCAGTGAAAACGGAGGTTTTGAGGGCGAACTTCTGGGACGTGTGATTCAGATCAGTCCGCTTGTGCAACAACGTGGTGTGTTGTCGACCGATCCCACCGGTGATGTGGATGCTCGGGTGATCGAGGTTGATGTGGAGCTGGATGCTGAATCCCAGCAACGGGTGGCCCGTCTGGCTGGTCTGAAGGTGATCGCTCGCTTCCAGGGGGCGTGATGCATCGCTTCTGGCAGCGACGGCGCATTCCACTGTCATGGATGTTGCTGACCCGCCAACCGGTGCGGTTGCTGGTGGCCCTCGCCGGGATCAGCTTCGCGGGAATCCTGATGTTCATGCAGCTGGGATTTCGAGATGGCCTCTTTGACGCCAGCGTCACCATCCACCGGATGTTTGATGCTGATCTCGTTCTGATCAGTCCCAGGTCGACCAGTTCGGTTCGCATGGCGGACTTCCCACGTCGCCGCCTGATTCAGACCCTTGCTGACCCGGACGTTGCCGGGATCTCTCCTGTGCACTGGGGCTTGATGCTCTGGAAAAACCCGGAGACGCGACGCAACCGTCCGATCCTCGCCCTGGGATTCAACCCCGACGACCCCTTCTTTGTCCCTGGGGCGCTTCCCACCGAGTCCCGAGCCTTGAAGCAAAAAGGCCGCATCCTGTTCGATCAGCTGTCGCGACCGGAGTTCGGGCCGATCGCGGACTGGTTTCGCGATGGCCGCACGGTTGAGACGGAAATCGCTGGGAACCGTGTTCGTGTGGCTGGTCTCGTCAGCCTTGGAACGAGTTTCGGTGCCGATGGAAATCTGGTCACCAGCAGCGAAACTTTTCTCGATCTCCAACCGGGTAAGCCCGCTGGTGCCATTCAGGTCGGGCTGATTCGCCTGAAGGCGGGCAGTGATCCGGAGCTGGTGCGTCAGCGGTTGGAGCAGCGCTTACCCAGTGATGTCTCGGTGTTCACCAAGCAGGGCTTCATCGATTTCGAGCAGAACTACTGGAGAACCAGCACATCGATCGGCTTCATCTTCACCCTCGGTGCAGCCATGGGGTTCGTTG
>JBGKDR010000186.1:0-2218 GCA_042954225.1 Parasynechococcus sp. | reverse complement strand
CTGTTCAAACTCCTGGCCGCCCTTGCCGACACCCTGCCATTCATCTGGCTCACCGGCTGGCTGCGGCGCTGGTTGCAGGTGCCTGGAGACGGCAGCGAACTTGCGACGGATGGTCTCTGATGAACGGCAGGCGAGGCCAGTCCCCGGCATGCTGAGGTCATCCAGTTTCAACCCATGGATCTCGCTCTTTCAGGGTTCAACCTCGGCACTGTTCTGCTCGCCAGCATTGTGTTGTTCCCCCTGGCCTGCCTGTTCTTCGGCACCCGCGGTGGCTACTACAACACCGATCAGTACGACGGCAACGGCACAGCCCACTGATCCCCCATGACCGCCACCGTTCCCGGACCGGCCCACTCCGTTGACGACATCCGCCTGGCACTGCGCAGCTGGCCTGAGGTCGAGACCTACCTCGAGAGCTGCAAAGCCGTGATCGTGCCCCTGGGCTCCACCGAGCAGCACGGTCCGACAGGCGCCATCGGAACCGACGCGCTGACGGCTGAAGCGGTGGCATTGGAGGTCGGCAAACGCACCGGCGTGTTGGTGACCCCCGCCCAGGCCTTCGGCATGGCCGAACACCACCTCGGCTTTGCAGGAACGATGAGCCTGCAACCCTCCACCTTGATGGGGGTGATGCATGACCTGGTGCTGTCCTTGGCACGCCACGGCTTTGAACGGGTGTTTGTGATCAACGGTCATGGCGGCAACATCGCAACCACCAAGGCAGCATTCGCCCAAGCCCATGGCACCGCCGCAAGCCGCGGATTAGCCGTTGCACCGCATCTGCGTTGTCGGCTCGCCAACTGGTTCATGGCCGGCCCGGTGATGAAACAGGCCCGGGACCTCTACGGGAACAAAGAGGGGCACCATGCGACACCCAGTGAAATCGCCGTCACGCTCCACGTTGAGCCGAGTCTGCAGAGCAAGCAGCGTCCCCTTCCTGACCCTGCCCCTGCAGGACCGATCCACAGCCCCGAGGATTTCCGGCAACGCCACCCGGATGGACGAATGGGATCGCATCCTTCCCTGGCCACCGCTCAGCACGGCGCCAGTCTTCTCGAGACAGCCGCAGCGGCACTGAGCGAAGATCTACGCAGTTTCCTTCAAGCGGCATGAGCCGGATTTCCGCCGACGACGTACGCAAAGTCGCCAAGTTGGCCCGTCTCGACCTGCCCGAGGACAAGATTGCGACCTACACCGGCCAACTGGAGTCGATCCTCGAGTACGTCGGGCATCTCGAGCAGGTGGACACCACCGGTGTTCCCGAGACCACCCGTGCCGTTGAGGTCACCAACGTCACAAGGCCGGACGGTGTTTCACCAACACCGGTCCGTGAGGACATCCTCAGCCAGGCACCGCAACGCGAAGGTGATTTCTACAGAGTTCCGAAGATCCTGGCGGAATAAATCCCCAAGGGACCCCTCAACTTGGGGTCCAGCGTTTCGGCTCTGTCTTGATGGCAACCCGATCGACGAAACCAAGCCAACCCCGACGGAGCTGGCGTGCGGGAAGAACCTTGGCAAAGCGGCGCATCTTGCCCCGTCTGGGTTGGTGACTGCGGACTCCGACGAAGATGTCGTAGAGAAAGTTGAACCCGTCCTTCTGGGTTTCGAAGATGCCAAGACGCTGGGGAGATCCCTTGGCATCCAGAAGAGGTTTGGTGGCCTCATAGGCCGGTTTGTATTCAAACCAGGGGATGGATGGCCAGAGGTGATGAACCAGGTGATAGTTCTGGCCCATGATCAGCCAATTCATCAGACGGCCTGGATAGATCCGTGCATTCGTCCAGCGGTTGCGGGACGCAAATGGGCGATGCGGCAGGTAGTCGAAGAACAGGCCGAGGGTGACGCCGACCATCAGAGCCGGTGCAAACCAGCAGTTGAAAATGAAGGGGAGAAAGTCGTAGCGGACCGCAGCAACCACAGCGAGAACGAACAGGCTGCGCTCCAAGCCCCACTGCATCAGTTCCCAGCGCCTCCAGAGCCGGCGCTGGAAGAAGAACCACTCGTGATAAAAAAATCTCGGCGCGATCAGCCATAAAGGGCCGAAGGTGCTGACGATGTGATCGGGGTCATTTTTCGGGTCATTCACATGGGCGTGATGCTCGAGATGCACCCTGGTGAAGACAGGAAAACTGAACCCCAGCAGGAGCGCCGAACCATGCCCCATGGCCTGGTTGACCCAGCGATTGGGATGGGCGGCGTTGTGGCAGGCATCGTGG
>JBGKDR010000185.1:0-2156 GCA_042954225.1 Parasynechococcus sp. | reverse complement strand
CCGACAATGGCGCCATCAGCACCCCAACCTCGAACCTGACGGACCTGGTCGGCACCGGAAATGCCAAAGCCGACCGCCACTGGGACTGGCGACACCTGACTGAGCCGTTGCACCAATCCTTCAACCCGGCTTTCCAGAGACACCCGCTCGCCAGTGACGCCCGTCACGCTGACCAGATAGGTGAAACCTCGGCTGCGTTCAGCGATCCGCACCATGCGATCCGCCGGAGTCGTCGGAGCCACCAGAAGCACCAGATCCAATCCGTGGGCCGCAGCAATCGGTGAGAGGCGCTCTGCTTCCTCGAGCGGCAGATCGGGAACAACCAAGCCGGACGCACCGGCTGCCGCGGCCTGCTGACAGAACTGGTCCATCCCCACATTCAGCAGGGGATTGCTGTACGTGAACAGGATCACCGGAATCGACAGCTGCCCTTTGAGAGACGCCAGCATCTCCAGCACAGCACCGGGAGTGGTGCCCGAAGCCAACGCACGGGATGCCGCGGCCTGAATCACAGGCCCATCAGCCAAGGGATCGCTATAGGGCATTCCCAGCTCCACCATGTCAGCGCCGCCGCGCTGCAGGGCCAAAAGGATCTCTTTCGTGGTGTCGAGATCAGGATCACCAGCCATCAGGAATGGCATCAGGGCGAGTTTTCCATCCCGACGCAGCTGATCGAAGCGCTGGCCGATGGATGCGTTGCGCTCCGATGTCGAGGTCATGGTGTCTGCCATTGGATCCGGTGGAAGGCCTGCAACTGGAATCAAGCGTGTCGAGACTATGAGTCAGCGGGAGCGTCATCGGGCTTGACCCCGATCTTTCGAAGCAGAGCCTGCTGTTCAGCCTCAGGCAGCGAGTCAAAGCGCGCTTCCAGATCTTCCACAGCTTTGACGTCATAGACATCGCGGTAGCGACGCCGCTGTTCCATGTAGGTCATCCGGCCGGTGACAACCCTGAAGAGATAGGAACCGGTCCAGACCATCACGATCAAGACCAAAACCGCCTGCGCTGCGATGCCAGCAGAAAAACCTTCGAAACCAGCCGCATCGAAGGCGACATAGCCAAGGCCACCCAGAGCAAGGACGGCCAGGCCGACCAAGAGAACCTTTCCGCGGGTCAACTCAGCTGTCTCCCTGACCGCTGAGGCGGAAATTCAGAAAAGGCGCGAAGACAATCATCCCAGGGAAAAACAGAAACACCATTCCGTAAATTCCGAGGCGCTCAACCTTGCCCATCCGGTGCCAACGCTTGTTCATCCAGGCGTAAAGCGCCAGGGGCACCACCACGAGATAAAGACCGCCGAGCAGGCCGTAGGCCAGCAGAACCAGCAATGTCTCCTGAGGTATCAAATTGAGCAGAGACTGGGGATCCACGGCCAGCAGCAAGTTCCTCGAAATCTAGAATGAGATCGCGGGGGCATGGCGGAATCGGTAGACGCACCGGACTTAAAATCCGTTGGTACCTATGTACTGTGGGGGTTCAAGTCCCCCTGCCCCCACTGACCCCAGTCCCAGCAAGGGAGATGAACTTTGGGGCCCTTTAGAAGCACAGTCCTCCGAGTGGTTTCTGACAAGAATCGGTAGACGTCATCGGTAGAGTGTCGACATAAAAAAAGCCAAATAACCACAGGCTTTTACGGCTCACCAAGAGATCGAAAACCTCTAGGGCCAACTTCACTGCTACTTCACTTGTCTCGCAATGTGTTCAGCGGCTCGTAAGGGTCAGCAGCACTCCAAGCAGCCTGAGGACGTCGCCAAGAAGACGGCCAAATACCGCTCCTAAAGCAGAACCCCCAGTCCCGGTGAAGGGCGATGGGGGCTCCTGGTGTTTGCTTGTTACGGGGGTTAACCCGTGTCCGCTCTGACTGCTTTTGCGCCAGATGCTCGTTGTCTATCAGGAATCGCGCAACGTATGCATACCGTCACGGCCTGCGGGGTAGCGGTTGAGAACCCCAAAAAGTAGGACCTACGTCCACCCATCCTTTGTAGCACGGGTGCGACGACGGGTCAGAACGTGCTTGTGCTCCGGTTCAAACGAGGTCTGGACCCATCTCCCAAATTGGTAGACGTCTACCAAACGTCGCTGAGATCCCAGTGGTGGCCATGACTGCACCGGATTTAAAAGAGATTGCAAGGAGTTCCTGGGAACGAAGTACACAC
>JBGKDR010000184.1:0-1102 GCA_042954225.1 Parasynechococcus sp. | reverse complement strand
TAGTAGAATACTCGAATTCGCAAATTTTGGTTTAAAATTCATATCAAGGTAATCGATGTCATTGGCGGCATCCGATAGCTCTCCACCTACGATTTCCTGTCTGCTCGTGCTATTGAGGGGTGTAGATGCATATTGAACCTGAACAATCGACCCCGGAGCATACAAAGGTGCCGCGATGTGAAGAGGTTGGGGATTCGCCACACTCCCATTGCGACCCATATCGTAGAGGGTCTTGACCTCTTCGGCGGTGAGGGCTGTGTCGTAGAGTTTGAAGTTGGAGATGGAGCCAGGCCATCTATAATATGGTGAACTAGTGTCGAACCAATCGCCTATACGTAATTCACTATTTGTATTAAATGTAGGAGTTGCAGTCGTAGTCCCACCAGTACCAGAACGTGAAATTTGAACACCATCAATATACAGATGAACATTATTTCCACCTATACCACCTCCACCGTATACCATGGTCATATGATAAAATCGTCCCGGTGCAAGATTGTAGACGTAATAAGAATAATTACTAGGTATCCAAACCCAAATAGAATCAGATCCACCATAGTCGTTAAAAACAGATACACCAATTCCACTACCAGAACTTCCTACATGGAAAATGCCATACTCTTGACCACCAGTAAGACCATCAGTTCCGTTACGTGCTTTAATCCAGTAACTCACGGAGATAGATTTATCATTACCAACAATTCCAATTCCGCCACTGTTTATGTAGTCATCTACCCCATCAAATACCAAAGCCTTCTCCGTAGCATCATACTTCGCATCACCGTAGAACACCCCATCATTCCCCCTCCCTGAGGTGTCCCGCACAGCCCCCTCGAACGTGGGATTGGTCGAGGTGTTGTATTCTACCACGAGCCGGTCCCGACGGGGTGTATCGTCCGCGTCTAAGGGTGGACCTATGCGGGGAACGTTGAGGTTCTTAGTGAGGGTCAGTTGACCATCATGGAGGACGGATTGACCTTGTTCACGGGTGCCGAAGTAACGAAGTTCGCGAATGTTAGTGTATACAGTGGTGGTTGACAAATTGTGATTGGCTACTTGAACTTGGAATGCGATATACTTGTAATATTGTGTAGCGTTTATA
>JBGKDR010000183.1:0-1461 GCA_042954225.1 Parasynechococcus sp. | reverse complement strand
GTTGCGCAGGTGCACCTCTTTGAAACCAATGCCGACGCCGATGAAGCGCTCCGCATGACCAGCGTCGGGGTAAGGCCCCTGGTGCTGGCCCTGGACGTAGTCGATCTGGGAACAGTTGTTCGAAATCAAACGTGTGATGAACCGCACCATTCCCTCATCCATGGGCCCGGGCGCTGCGGCCTCGACCGCTTCGGCGATCTGGCTCATGGCCTGATCGGCGGACATTGATGCTGTGGCCGCATGCAGTTCCCTTGCACAGACCCATTGCTCAAGATCCATGGAGCTGTCCCGGGAGGGCGGATGCACGCGGATGGCGTCGGTATCGGTGTCGAGACCGATCAGCAACAGGTCAACGGACGCACCGCAGCAGAAGCTGTTCTCAACCGCTGTTCTGAAGTCCAGCAGTCGCTGGTGTCCGGATGCCGCTGCCAGCGCATCATCACTGCCGTGGGCCGCACAGCCCTGATGCTGCGGATCAACGGAGCTGAAGTGGTATGCGACCACCTTCAGGTAGCGGGTCGGCTCGGTGGAGGCATTGGGAGACCCGGAGCGGTAACGGCTGTGCTCTGTTTTGACCCAGCGGTTAACGGTGTTCTCAACATCGAACATGGCGCCCGCATGGGAGCGGCGGCGCACAGAGCTGAAGGGAATCCTCAGGGCATAGGCCACGGTGTGGGCGAGTCGACCATCTGCACAAGGGCTGAGATCGAGCAGATGAAAACCACACTCGAGCAGGAACTGATCAAAGGCCTTGGCACTGGGCTGATCGGAACCGCTGTTGAGCGGATCGTCCTGGAAGAAGTGATCACTGAACAGCCGATGTGACTCGAACACACACCAGGCGAACAGGGCCCGCATATCAAGGGGACGCACCCAGGCGCGCTCCAGGATGTGGTGGGGAAGATCGAAGCCGAGTTCCGCTCGGGTCAGACGCTGGGCCTGCGGGATGAAATCCTGCTCGTGCTGAAGAGCAGAAATCCGCTGAAGCAGAGGAACGATCCGGTCGAAACGACCTTTGACGTCCTGCTCGTAGGCCAGAAGCGAGGCGTTGGCCGCAGCATCGGTCAGTGGATGCTGAGAGTTGGCACCCGCCAGGGTTGAGCGGCTGAGGTTGAAGGGCACCGTGGTGGCGCTGCCCCGCTTGCGTTTGACCCAGCCGGGCTGCTGAGGAGCTGGGCGTCGGTTGTCCTGACTGGTGCGGACACGGCCGGCGGCCGTGGATCCCTGAGGCAGAACCGCTGCCTTTCCAGAGGTGGTGAGGGCCTTGCGACGTTCCAGAGCACGATCTCTGGCACTGCCTCCGAAAGAAACTTCAGCTGATTGTGAGGGATCGACCTTGGTCTCCGTCTCCGGAGACAACAAGGCTTGCAACTGTCGACGGGTCGGGGCCGTGGGGGCCTGAGGTCGCCCGCCGCGGGAAGGCTTGGAGCGAACCATCAGCGAATCAGCCCCTCGCTCCGC
>JBGKDR010000182.1:0-1870 GCA_042954225.1 Parasynechococcus sp. | reverse complement strand
GTGGCCGAGCCACGCCGGAACTGGCTGGAACCCAGAGTTCAGACCCGCTGATCAGCTGGCCTTCTCCAGGACAGCCGCAAAAAAGCCATCGCCATCCCCAGGCCAGCGCTGATGCTGACTGCAACAGCGCAACTCAGGGTGACGAGCGAGTAACGCATCCACCTGCTGACCGTTTTCGGCGGGATGGACCGTGCAAGTGGCGTAGACGAGGCGTCCCCCCGGGGCGAGAAGCGGCAGCAAGCCGTCAATGATCGACTGCTGCAACGGCAGCAGGTCATCGATCGCCTTGGGAGACATGCGCCAACGCGCATCGGGGTGTCGGGCCAAAGTCCCGAGTCCGGAGCAGGGGGCATCAATCAGCACACGCTGGAACGTGCCACACCAATCCGGACGTTGCGCCGCCAATGTGCTGGCATCGGCAGCCATCGCCTGAATGCAGTGCAAACCGAGGCGATGGGAATTGTTCGCAACACGCTTGAGCCGGCCGGCGGAACGGTCCAGAGCCCAGACCTCGCCCTCATCGCCGATCAGCTCCGCCAGATGGGTGCTCTTGCCTCCGGGGGCGGCACAGGCATCCAAGATGCGATCACCGGGCTGCGGCTCCAGCAACGGTGCCACCCATTGGGCCGCACGATCCTGCACACACCAGTGCCCATCCCCATAGCCCGGCCAGCTGCGTAGGTCACCGCTGTGACCGGTGACCTGCAGACCAAATGGACTGTCCGGGATCGGATGCGCCTCAATGCCTGCCTCGGCAAGGGCGTCGATCACAGCCTGCGGCTGACTGCGCAGCCGATTCACACGCAGGTCCAAGGTCGGCACCGCATTGCAGGCGGCGGCGATGCACTCCGCCTGATCGGCATCACACCACTGCAGCAACAGCGTGGTGAACCAGTCTGGAAGGGAGTGGCGCAGTCCGAGTGCCGCGGCGGGATCGGAGGGTAGTGGTGGTCCTTCCCCGGCATCGACCCGGCGCCGTGCCGCCCGCAGCATTCCATTGACCACCGGGGCCAGACGCACGAGGCCGATTGCCTTGGCCAGTTCCACGCTGGTGTTCACCGCTGCTGAGTCCGGGATCCGCTCCATCACCAGCAGCTGATAGAGACCGATGTGAAGCAACCAGCGCAACTTGGGGGGCTGCTTGCGCGCAGGCACGCGACCGAGCAGATCCAGCCAGGCATCGAGCCAACGCCGTTGACGGATGGAGCCATAGGCCAACTCCGTCGCCAGGGAGCGATCCGCCCCCTCCAACGAGGACTTGCGCAGGCTTCTCTCCAGGGCCACATCGGCGTAAGCGCCGGCGGCCACGCTGTTCAGCACCTCCCAGGCCAGACGCCGGGACGAGAGACCGCGCATGGAGGAATCGGCCAAGGGGATGGAACGTCAGTCTCCACAGCTAGCGTCCGGCCTCCACAGCACCTGTCGCAGCGGCAAGCGACCCTCACCGTCCACAGGAATGCCTTCCTCGATGAGCAACTCCCGTTGCATCCAGTCCGTCCCCTGGCGGCTCAGCGTCATCGAGATCCGTCCTTTGGCATTCACCACCCGCTGCCAAGGAACCTCGGACGGCAACGGCAGGCGCCGCAACGCCCAACCCACCTGGCGTGCGCAGCCCCAGGCACCGATCAGATCGGCGATCTGTCCGTAGGTCGCCACCCGGCCCCTGGGAATCCGCGCTACGGCTTCCCAGACCCGTTCATCAAAGGATCTGCTCTGGTTGGAGCTTGACGCGATGGCTGGCCCAGACGACGGAGTGCCAGCATGGCTCGCGGGAGTTGGGACTGCTGATGCCTCTGCTGCCGCGCCGGTTTGAGCGGTTGAAATCGGTCCTCGACCACCGCATGGCGGACCTGACCGTGCTGTTGGAGCA
>JBGKDR010000181.1:0-1067 GCA_042954225.1 Parasynechococcus sp. | reverse complement strand
TCGTGCTCTGGTTGAGCGGAAGATGAATCGCCTCGAGGTTGGCGAAGTCGTTGTCGGCACCGTCCGTGGCATCAAGCCCTACGGCGCCTTCATCGACATCGGTGGTGTCAGTGGTCTGCTGCACATTTCCGAGATCAGCCATGAGCACATCGAAACGCCGCACTCGGTGCTCAACGTCAACGATCAGATGAAAGTCATGATCATTGACCTCGATGCAGAGCGTGGTCGAATCTCCCTGTCCACCAAGGCACTGGAGCCCGAGCCGGGTGACATGCTCACCGACCCCCAGAAGGTGTTCGAGAAGGCCGAGGAAATGGCAGCCCGCTACAAGCAAATGCTGCTTGAGCAAGCTGAGGACGGCGAAGATCCCATCAGTTCCATGATGGTCTGACATCGACGGGCCGATGGCTCAACTGTTGCTGAAGGGCCGACAATTCGGCCCGATTCATGGGGTGCTGTTCGACAAGGACGGCACCCTTTCTCATAGCGAGCCGAACCTGCTGGCGCTGGTCCGGCGTCGGATCGCCGCGGCCGAGCGTCTGTGGCGCAACCGGCCGCAACCATCGACACCACGTGCGCACGATCGTCCCTATCAACTCAGGTCACTGCTTGAGCACGTTTATGGGGTCCATGGCGATGCCTTAGATCCAGCGGGGACCCTGGCCGTCGCCGCTCGCCAGGACAATCTCACCTCGATGGCCAGCGTGTTCTGTCTCATGGGGTGCAGCTGGCCCGAGGCCCTGACGCTGTCTAAAACCTGTTTTGAGCAGACCGATGAGGGCCCTGCAGGCAGCAGCGCACTACTGCCTGGGGCTGAGCAGTTTCTTCAGCGCTGTCAGCAGAGGTTTCTGACCATGGCCGTCATTAGCAACGACACCGCCGATGGCATCACCAGGTTTCTTGCCCATCACCAGCTCAACAACATCTTCGCGCCAGGGTGGAGCGCCGATGACCACCCGCGAAAGCCCGACCCTCAAGCGGTCCGCTCCCTCTGCCAGCGTTTGAATCTGCAGCCTGAGTGTTGTGCACTGATCGGCGACGCAGAGACGGACCTGGTCATGGCCAGG
>JBGKDR010000180.1:0-4253 GCA_042954225.1 Parasynechococcus sp. | reverse complement strand
TTCTGGCCGAACACCATCCAGGCGGTGTAGAGGCCGGCGGGTTTACCGGGGTCGGCATCGATCGCATCCGGCAGCAGCGACCAGGGAATCAGATAGGCCGTGGCGGCCCCGACGCCCACCAGGGCGATCAGTCCGGCCAGGGGCAGCAGGTTCAAAAGACCGGGGTTGTCCTGCAGCGGGGGAAACAGCATCGAGAGCAGGCAGGCGGCAATCCAGAGCCCGGAGCCCCAGCGCAGGGTGCTGATCCGCCCCCGGCGGTTGCTCATCAGGCTCCAGAGCTGCAGGCCCAGCAGGGCGGCGATCTGGAAGGGCAGCAGGATCCAGGTGGACAGGCCGGCGGGCACATGCACCACCTGCACCAGCCAGATCAGCGCCACCACCTGCATCAGTTGCAGGCCGAACCAGAGCAGCAGGTACAGCCCCAGCACCTGACGGAAGCGGGGGTTGGCCATCACCCGTTTCAGCTGCGCCATCGGAGGTTCCGTCGATGGCGTCGGCCGTTGGGCCTTTTTGGCATAGGGGGCCAGACCCCAGCAGCACAGCAGGGTGGCCACCGAGGCGATGGTCCCGGTGATCCGGCCCATGGCCAGATAGCCCCCGCCGCCATCGCTGAGCACCACCGAGGCCACCACCAGGCCGCTGAGGCCGGCCAGGATCGAGCCGGTGAAGCGGGCGGCATTGAGCCGGGTGCGGATCGCGGTATCCGTCGTCAGTTCCGTGGACAGCGCCGCGTAGGGCAGGTTGACGCTGGTGTAGGCGGTCATCAACAGAATCGCCATCACCACGTAGTAGGCGGTGCGTTGGGCGACGGTTCCGTCGGGCACCCACCACATCGCCGCCAGGCTGATGCCCAGTGGCAGGGCGGCCCCCAGCATCCAGGGCAGCCTGGGGCCCCAGCGGCTGTTGGTGTGATCACTCAGCCACCCGATCATCGGGTCGTTGAGGGCGTCCCACACCTTGATCACCGTCAGCAGTGAGCCGGCGATGAAGGCCGGCAGTCCGGCCGCGCAGGTGAAGAAGGGAAAGAGATAGAAGCCGAGTTGGGTGGCAGCCAGGCCGGTTCCGGCATCACCAAGCCCGTAGGCCGCCATCAGGCGACGGCGGGAACCAGCGGATGATGCTGCAGACGGTGTCACGCGCGGGCAAGGGGCAGGCGGACCGCCATAATGAATGGGTACTGACGCACGGGCCAATCCCTCGGGACTGGTTCAGGTGTACCAGTGCGGGTGTTGTGTAATGGTAAGACCTCAGCCTTCCAAGCTGATGACACGGGTTCGATTCCCGTCACCCGCTTTTTTAGGCAGGATTTTCGCAGGCAACCATTGCGGTTGCTGGTTTTTGCGCTATCAGGATTGAGGGCGTTTCACTCGCTGAATTGGGTTCAGCAGCAGCCTCAGGCGGTGGCCGCGTACGGCGATTGCCCGTACAGTGATGATGTTGATCTCTGGTGTGCAATGTCGCCGATTGAGACCACACTCCACGCGGCAATCGACGCGATCGATGAGCCCCGCTCTGCGCGGATGGATCAACGCACCAAGCCCTCGGTGAAGGCAAGCATTGAGGCTGCCGCGGACTTGATGGGCGTCGAGGCCTCTGCCTTTGTGGTGATGTCGGCCTATGCGCGAGCTCAGGAGCTGCTCAATGGCAGGCAGCAGACCCTGCTGAGCCAGAGCGATCACCAGGCCCTGCTCGCGGCCCTCGACGACGAGATCACGCCAACGCCCGCCCTGCAGAAGGCTTGGCAGCTGCACCATGACCAGGTCGTGCGCCCCTGAACCGGTGGCGTACCAGATCGAAGCCTTTGACCCTGGGCGGCACGACACCAAGCACTTTCGCTGCGGCAGCGACAGCCAGGACAACTTTCTGCGCCGCACCGCTAAACGCCAGCAGCGTGATGGCTATACCCGCCTCTACGTCGCCACTGATGCCTCCCAGGCCGGTGAACGTCGGGCCTGCCTGGGCTTCTACGCCATCAATGCCCATGCCATCGGTGTGGCTGACATGCCTGTCGATGCTGCCCCGCGGGCACCGCGCTCGAACCTGATCCCAGGCGTTTTTGTCAGCCACCTTGCTGTCGATGCGCGACACCAGGGCAAGGGGCTGGGGCGCATCCTGCTGGTGGATGCCATGCAGCAGTGCCAACGGGCAGGTCAGATCCTGGGTGTGCGGCTGATGGTGCTCGACGTTCTTGGCACTGCTGGAGAGGCACAACGCGTTCGCCTCCATGGCTTCTACGCGTCGATGGGGTTCCGGCCATTGCCAGGACATCCGGAACGTTTGTTCCTCTCTCTCCGTGCTCTCCCACCTCTGCCGTCATGACCAAGACCGGCTTAAGCCGTCAAGCTGTTGGCCACTTCCCGGGCCACCAGGACCACCATGCTCCGCTGGTCCAGCTCGATCTCCACGCCGTCGAAGGGTTCCGGCGTCTCGGGTAGGTCATCCGGGCTGTCCATCGCGGTGTCGAGCACCCGCATCCACCCGGAGGCCGGTACCGGCAGGGCGAAGTCCAGCGGCTCCTTGTAGGCGTTGAAGCCGATCCAGAGCAGCGCGCCTCGGCTACCCGTGTGGATGCTGGTGGCCGTGGTGCGCGACCAGGCGGCCCAGTCCGGCTTGCCCAGTTCGATGCCATGCCACTGCTGCCAGAGGTCCCCCTGCTCGCTGGGCTGGCGCTTCAGTTTCTGCCGGGGCGGCAGCAGTGGATTGAGCAGGTTGGAGAGGTCCCGGCGCAGCGCCAGCAGCCGGGTCAGGAATGTTTTCAGCTCCAGGTCGCAGAGATCCGGCGTCCAGGGCATCCAGCCCAGGGGGCTGTCCTGGCACCAGCTGTTGTTGTTGCCCCCCTGGCTGCGGCCGATTTCATCGCCCATCAGCAACATCGGCACGCCGCGGGCCAGCAGCAGCGTGGCCAGCAGATTGCGTTGCTGCCGTTTGCGCAGCAGCTGGATCGCAGGATCACTGCTGGGGCCTTCCACGCCGTGGTTCCAACTGTTGTTGTGGTTCTCTCCGTCGCGGTTGTTTTCGCCGTTGGCCAGGTTGTGCTTGCGGTTGTAACTGACCAGGTCCGCCAGGGTGAAGCCGTCGTGGGCGGTGATGAAGTTCACCGATTTGCCCAGGGCCACCGGATGGCCGCTGTAGAGATCCGGGCTGCCCTGAAAGCGTTGCGCCATCGCCCAGACGCTGTGGTCATCGCCTTTCCAGAAGCGACGTACGCCATCGCGGAAATGCCCGTTCCAGGTGCCGATCCGGCGGGCGGGAAAGTCCTCGAGTCGGTAGAGGCCCCCGCAGTCCCAGGGTTCGCTCACCAGCTTGAGGTCACTCAGCTCCGGGTCCGCTTCAATCGCCTCGAACAGGGGTGGCTGGTCCAGCGGTTTGAGCTGTTCACCCCGGCTCATCTCGATTCCCAGATCGAAACGGAAGCCATCGACGCCGAGCTCCACGGCCCAGCAGCGCATTGAGTCCAGAATCAGCTGCCGGCCGATCGGATGGTTGGCGGCGATCGAATTGCCGCAGCCGCTCACATCGAGGTATTCCCCCGTCTTGTTCTGGTGGTAGTAGGTCCGGTCGGCCAGACCACGCCAGCTCAGGGTCGGACCGTGGCGGTTGCCCTCGGTGGTGTGGTTGTACACCACATCCAGAAGCACCTCGAGGCCCTGGTCATGGCAGGCCGCCACCAGGCGGCGGATGTCATGGCGCGCCTGCAGGGGGTTCTGGCTTGCGCAATAGCCCGGATGCGGCGTGAACCAGCTCAGGGGGCTGTAACCCCACACGTTGTCCCGGCCCGGTGGAGCATCCGCCGGATCAAAGGCGAACACCGGCAGCAGCTCAATCGTGGTGACGCCGAGCTCCCGCAGCGCCGGCAATTTGTCGATCAGCCCCAGCACCGTGCCGCGTTGCTCCTCCGGGACGCCGGAATCAGACCGGCGGGTGTAGTTGCCGACGTGCAGCTCGTAAATCACGGTGCGCTGCCAGGGATGGCGCGGCCGTGGATGGCGCTGGAAATCGAAGCGGTCCCGTTCGGTAACCACTGCTTTCAGGCAGGCGTGGGCGTTGGGGGACGGGCCGGTGGCCAGCACCCGGTCGTAGACATCCCAGCCGCTGATCGCCCGCGCGGCCGGGTCCAGCAGCACCTTGGCGGGCCGGAAGCCGTGGGCACCGGGGGCCAGCGGGCCAAAGGCGCGGTAGCCGTAACAGCAGCCCTCGCCGACGCCTTCCACCTCCACATGCCAGTAGTCGCCGGAGCGGTGGCGGCGACCATC
>JBGKDR010000179.1:0-4628 GCA_042954225.1 Parasynechococcus sp. | reverse complement strand
CCCCCCATGGCCCATAACTCCCAGTCCTGCAGCCAGAGGTTGTAGGACTGGCGAAAGGGCCCTGGAGACAGACTGATATTGACGCTGAGCTTCTCCTGCTTCAGGCGAGTCCGCAGTTGGCGCAGCAGCGTGGTGAGCTTTTTTCGCCGCCAGGTCATCCAGTGCCGGTTGGTGTGATCCGCTGGGACTTCCAGCCCGGTCTCATCCCGGTACAGCGCTCGTGTGAATGGGTCGTAGCCGAACTCCACCGGCCAGGCGAAGTGGTCATCCAGCTGAAGGCCATGCATGGGGCAGCGTTTCAGCGTCTCAACCACAAGGCCGATGAAACGTTCACGGACTTCTGGATGGGCAGGGTTCAACCAGGCCATGCGATGACTGCCATGCATCGCCATCCAGCGTTGCCCGTCGGCACGGCTCATCACCCAGTCTGGTTGGGCCACGACCACCGCGGAATCGGCCGGTTCCATCAGCCCGTACTCAAACCAGGGCATCACCTTGATCCCCTTGCGTCGCCCTTCCGCCGCCAGGGTGCAGATCGGGTCAAGACGAACCCCTGCTTTGGCAAGTGCTGGTTCGGTTGGAGCGAAGCGGCTGCGATGGAAGGTGGTTCCCCGACTCCAGACGTTGGGAATCACGCGCGTGAACCCAGCCTCTGCGAGCCGCTGGATCGCCTCTCGGATTCGGCGTCGGTCGTAATAGAGCTCGCTTGGGCTATTGGTGAGCCAGACACCGATCTCAACACCCTGGCTTGTCAGACGATCCAGCCGGGACGATGCACTTGCCGCATTGACTGACCCGAGGACAATCGCTAGTGCCGCCGCAGCAAGGCGAACTCCGGAGCGGGGTTCAGCGGAACATCGAGCTGACAGAACTCTCCTCATGAATTCGCCAGATCGCTTCCCCGAGCATGTTGGCAACGGACAGCACCTTCAATTGCTTGAACATCCGATCCTGCGGAATCGGAATGCTGTTGGTGACCACCACCTGCTCAAACAGGCCCTCCGTCGACAGTCGTTCGCTGGCTGGAGGTGAGAACACGGCATGGGTCGCGCAAGCGATCACACGCTTGGCACCCTGCTCCCTCAGCAGGCGGGCACCGGCGCAGATGGTGCCGCCGGTGTCGATCATGTCGTCGATCAACACAGCCGTTTTCCCGGCCACATCGCCGATCACGGTGAGGCTCTCGGCCATGTTGTGGCCAGTGCGGCGTTTGTCGATGATCGCCAGGGGCGCGTCGTTCATCTGCTTGGCGAAGGCACGGGCCCGTGCCACCCCTCCCACGTCCGGTGACACCACGACGATGTCACCCAGGTTCTGAGTCGAGAGGTAGTCGACCAGCACCGGCGACCCATAGATGTGGTCACAGGGAATGTCGAAATACCCCTGGATCTGGGCCGAGTGCAGATCCATGGCCAGGACGCGATCCACACCGGATTGGACCAGCAGGTTCGCGGTCAGCTTGGCGGTGATGGATTCGCGTCCCGCCGTTTTGCGATCGGCGCGCGCGTAGCCGTAATAAGGCACCACGGCTGTGATCTGGCGCGCGGAGGCCCGGCGACAGGCATCCACCATGATCAACAGCTCCATCAGGTGATCATTCACCGGAGCGCAGGTGGGCTGGATCAGGAAGACGTCGCAGCCGCGAATCGATTCCTGAATCTGCACATACAACTCCCCATCGGCGAAGCGCTTGCAGACCCTGGGGCCATCGGGCACACCCAGGTAGGCCGCGATCTCCCGCGCCAGTCCAGGATTGGAGGTTCCACTGAACAGGCGCAGACGGCGACTGTCCTGGTGCATCGTTTCGTGTTCGGCGCGGGCTGCAGTCAGAAAGCTGGTCACGGCGCCTGTCGGACGAGTTCTGTTGTAATCCGATGGTAGTGCTGAGTCGTCCCCCCATGTCCACAGCGTCCCCGGTCCTGGTGGGTGCAGGAGCCTTGCCGGAGCTGGTGATGCGCGATTCCGTCCGCGCCCTGGCCCGCCACGGTCGCTGTTCATGGCGTGACCATGGCATCGGGGAGTGCCCTCAGACGGTGCTGCAACAGACCGCTGAATCCTCTGATCTGCTGCGACTGTCGGGTGATCCGGCGGAGCTGCATGCCAGTGGTGGAACCTGGCTGCAGGCTCTGGCCGACTGGCAGCGTCCGACCCTGTTAATGGTGCGCGCACGCCCCGACGGGGGGATTCCAGGATCAGCAGCTGCCTATGCCGCGCTGGCCGAACGCGTGCAGCTGCCGTTGCTCGGTGTGGTTCAGCTGGAGGGGGAGTGGGACCGCGCCTCCCGGATCCGGGATGGTCTGCCCTGGTGTGGCTGGATCCCCGCCAGCGGCCATCCCTTGCATGACGAGGCCGTTATGGCGCTGGCTCAGCGGGTGTTGCCGCAGGCCACAGCGGTCGGCTCTGGGTCGCACTGAGCTGCCTCAGTGGCTGTGTCCCGATGCGGGGTTCCAGCTCCAGCTGGCTGAGCTGCATGGGCTCTGGGCTGCCGATCACAGCGGCCGTCAGGCTCAACAGTTCAAACGCGGTGAGGTTGGAGTCCACGTCGTTCTGCACAGTGTTGAGGACGTCTTTGATCCTCCGGAGACCTGCCGGGGTCCGGAGTTGCTCCACCAGCGCCCGCAGCACCAGTTGCTGGCGATCCCGCCGCTGGCTGCGGTCCTGGTTGCTCTCGAGGTAGCGAAGCAGTTGTTCCGATTCGGCTCCATCGAGTCGCTGCCGACCCGCTTGGAGATTGATGGCAAAGTCCTGGCTGCGATCGTCCGCGGCGTAGGCCTGTGTGAGGGTCACATCCAGCTCGCCGAGGCCATCCACCAGCCGTCGGATCACGCCTCGGGGGATGACGACATAGCGCTGTGGTTCCTGCTCCGGCAAGCCGACGAGCTCTCGAATGCTGTCGCCCACGAGTGCTGTTCCCCCCCGCTGCCAGAGGCTGCCGAGGGGTACTGCGGAGCTTGAGTCCGGGGTCTGAACCGCGAGTTCGGTTGGAACCTGGAGCACCTGAAGGGGGGCATCGGCTCTGATGCGCACCAGGACCAGGGCGTCCGCATTGGCGGGACCTTGTGGTGCGGCCTGGTTGCTCAGATCGCGCAGGTTGTCAGCATCCACGCCGATGATCAGGACCGTCACGGCACCGGCCGGATAGGGCGCAAGGGTTGTGGGGTCGTCCGGTCGAGGCAGTGCGGCCCGATCGATCTGATCCGGAGTGGGCCAGAGCCCGGACAGCAGCCAGGCGGTGCCTCCCACACCGAGGATCACCGCCGCAATGCGCAGGCTGGCCCGCAGAGGATGACGACCCAGCCACTGCCGCAACCGAGGTGGGTTGGAAGACGACATCGTTCCGCGTTTTTGTGGCAATCAGTTTGTCGCAGCCCTTCGTTCCCTAGCGTTCGGATCCCTAGATCCCTCTGTGCTGGTGTCGTCTTCGGTAGCTCTGCGCCACGACTTCCGCTCTCGACCCCCTGAGCAGGTTCGGGTGGTGGTGTTTGGGGCGACCGGTTACATCGGTCGTTTCGTGGTCAAAGAACTGGTTGAGCGGGGTTACCAGGTGGTGGCGTTCGCCCGTGAACGCAGTGGAATCGGTGGTCGTCAGAGCCGGGATCAGGTTGTGGCCGATTTCCCGGGGGCCGAGGTTCGCTTCGGTGACGTCACCAATCCGGAGTCGATCGCGGCAGCAGCCTTTGATCAACCCGCAGACGTGATCGTCTCCTGTCTGGCCTCGCGCACCGGCGGCCGTCAGGATTCCTGGGCGATCGACCACGACGCCACCCTCAACGCCTACCGGGAAGGGCGTCGTGCCGGAGCAGCCCACTTCGTTCTGCTGTCTGCCATCTGCGTGCAGAAGCCGGAGCTGGAATTCCAGAAGGCAAAGCTGGCCTTCGAGGCGGTCTTGCGTGACGACGACGCCATGACCCATTCGATCGTTCGACCCACCGCCTTCTTCAAAAGCCTTGCGGGGCAGGTGGAGAGCTGTCGAAAGGGTGCTCCTTACGTGATGTTCTCGGGTGGAGAGCTGGCCAGTTGCAAGCCCATCAGCGAGCAGGATCTGGCTCGGTTCATGGCGGACTGCATTCACGATGCGTCCAAAGCCAATCAGGTGCTTCCGATCGGTGGCCCTGGCCCCGCATTGAGTGCCCGAGAGCAGGGCAACATGCTGTTCCGTGCCCTGGGCCGGTCACCCCGCCTTCTGTCGGTGCCGATCGCGTTGATGGATGGCCCGATCGCCGTTCTCGAGGGGTTGTCCCGGCTGGTGCCCTCCCTTCAGGACACGGCTGAATTCGGGCGGATCGGGCGTTACTACGCCTGTGAATCGATGCTGGTCTGGGATGAGGCGACTGGGGCCTACGACGCGGACGCCACACCGTCCTATGGCAATGACACCCTTGAACAGTTCTTTGAGCGGGTGGTGCGTGATGGCATGGCCGGGCAGGAACTCGGGGATGCGGCATTGTTCTGAGCGAGCCATCCTGAAGGGACTGCCTGGTGCCGATGGATCAGCCCAGCCCCCCTCGTCCACGCTCCAGTGGTGTGTTGCTGCACCCCACGGCACTGCCAGGCAGTCCTGTCTGCGGCAGCTTCGGTGAACCATCACGTCGCTGGCTGCAGCTGCTGGCTGACCATGACATCGGTGT
>JBGKDR010000178.1:0-1600 GCA_042954225.1 Parasynechococcus sp. | reverse complement strand
TCCGAGCTGAAGCGGAGTGGTGAACAGAAGCGCAGCAGAGGCGATGGCCAGTGCGAGAACGAGGGCGAACCAGCCCTGTTGACGAGCCATGGCTTCAGAGTCCCTGGCGCACGATTTGCTGAGCCGCCTCAACGATCTGATGCGGCTGAATGATCGTCAGATTTTCCAGCGTGCCGTTGTAGGGCGTGGGAATGTCCTGGCTGGAAAGACGCACCGGACGGGCATCCAGGTCGTCAAAGCACTGCTCCGTGATCAGGGCGATCAGCTCGGCACCGATGCCACCGGTCTTCATGCACTCTTCGACCACAATCACCTTGTGGGTCTTACGAATGGACCGACTGATCGTGTCCATGTCGAACGGCTTGAGACTGATCAGATCGATCAGTTCCACGCTGATGCCATCAGCCTCCAACTGCTCAACCGCCTTGAGGCAGTGGTGGCGCATGCGCGAGTAGGTGAGGATCGTGACGTCCGTTCCTTCCTTGACCAGATCCGCCTGATCGAGAGCACAGGTGTAGTCACCCTCAGGAAGATCTTCACTGAGGTTGTAAAGCAGCACGTGCTCGAAGAACAGCACGGGATTGTTGTCGCGAATGGCGGCTTTCATCAGCCCCTTCGCATTGGTGGGGGTGCTGCAGGCCACGATCTTGATGCCGGGGACGGCATGGAAGTAGGCCTCCAGGCGCTGGCTGTGTTCAGCTCCGAGCTGACGGCCCACACCACCAGGACCGCGAACCACCGTTGGAATGGTGAAGTTGCCACCGCTGGTGTAGCGCAGCATCCCCATGTTGTTGGAGATCTGGTTGAAGGCGAGCAGCAGGAAGCCCATGTTCATGCCTTCGACAATCGGCCGCAGACCGGTCATCGCCGCACCCACCGCCATGCCGGTGAAACCGTTCTCGGCAATCGGGGTGTCAAGCACCCGTAGATCGCCGTATTTCTCTGCCAGGTCCTTGGTGACCTTGTAACTGCCGCCGTAGTGACCGACGTCTTCTCCCATCACACAGACGTGGGGGTCTCTCCCCATCTCCTCGTCGATGGCTTCCCGAAGGGCGTTGAAGAGAAGTGTTCCTGCCACGGCGTCACAGTGATCCCGGCCTATCCGGGTGGTGAGGCCAAGCTATCTCAGTTAGCGCAGGGTCAACCGCCGGCCGCGAAAGTGAACAGCAACAAAACCGAAAGCAGCATCGCCGGAGATAACAGCAGTGCCAGCTGACCGAGGTCGTGGGGTGTCATGACAACCCTGGCAATGCGCGGACGCTAGGCAGGGTTCTGATCGCGGGCCGTAAAGAGACTGCGAAGAAACACCAAGGTCAGTCCCAGGGCCACAAACCCAGTACTGAAGGTGGCCAGGAACGACAGGCCCACCAGGAGAGTTTTCAGGGTGACCGCAATGTTCTGGGCAATCGGCGAGCTGTAGTGGGGTGGGTGGACGGCGAAATACACCACCATGCGCCGGCTCAATCCCAAGGCCAACCAAGCCAACAGACCAGCCGTCAGGGCGCCGGAGAGAAAACTCAGCGGGCCTTTGCGTGGGTCCTGCGGCTCGGGGCTCTCTGGAGTGGGGGCATCAGTCATGCCTCGATCCTCACGCCATCGC
>JBGKDR010000177.1:0-3225 GCA_042954225.1 Parasynechococcus sp. | reverse complement strand
ACAGATTGTACGCATGTTAAATTCAACAATTCGGTTGCCCTGAGGGGATGATGGCCAAGACCAGCGCATCGGCCAGCCCGCTCACGACCCTGCGACGGATCACCCGGCGAGCGACCGACCGAACCGTGCGGGCAATCCCTGCGCGCCTGCTGCCCAAACGGTGGCGGCGACGGCTGCGCAACCTTGGCACCAATGCCGGTGGACAGCCACGACCTCACCCGAATCGACGCCAAGCCCTCAGCGAAGAACTGAAAAGTTTTCTCAACGGACTCGACACCAAAGAGATCAAGGCCAGCGACCTGAAAGACACCAAGTATTTATGTCATTACGCCTACGTCTTTGACGAGGACTTCTATAAACAGCAGCTTCCTGCAGCAGAAGCAAAGCAGCTCAACAGCACAGGCGACCTTGTTCTGCATTACTGCACCAAAGGGTGGAAACAGGGCATTGACCCCAGTGAACTGTTCGAAACAAACAGCTATCTCAGCAAGTATCCCGACGTCAAAGATGAAGGCAGCAACCCAATGCGCCACTTCTTCCAGTTCGGCATCCACGAAAATCGCTGCTCGATGGATGACATTCAATACATGCGAAAGATGGCTGAGATCAAGAAGCCAGACACGATTGACGATGAACGCGAACAAGCCTGGAGAACCATACAAACAAAGCGCTTTGCGGTCGTCCTCCACATTCACTACCCGGAACTCAGCCAGGCACTGGCCGATTATCTGAGAAACATTCCCTTCGACTTTGATGTTTACATCTCAACGCAACAGGGCGCCATTGAACGGATTCGCCAGCAATTTGCAGCATTAAGCAGCGTTCAGAAGCTCGACATTCGCAGCTTCCCCAACCAGGGACGGGATGTGGGGCCATTCCTGGCGGGATTTGGACCAGAACTCAACAACTACGACATCCTGCTGAAACTGCACTCCAAGAAGAGTCCCCACAGCAACGCCCTCAGCGGCTGGTTCCTCCATTGCCTGGACAATTTGATTGGTTCAGACGATGTGATCAAAACCAATCTGCTCAGGCTTGCTGACGACGACGGTGGGATTGTATATCCCGTGGAAAATTATGCACTCTCTCTTGGGATCAAACATGACAGTTGCTGGGGGCACCAACGAAGCAACTACGAGAAAGCCAAGCCCCTTCTCAACAAACTCGGCCTGGATCACATCAATGAACACGCAAGCTTTCGCTTCCCGGTTGGGACGATGTTTTGGTGCAAGAGGGAGATCCTGCAACCGCTGATTGACTGGGACCTGCGTTTCGACGATTTCGATACCGAAGGTGGGCAAATCGACGGAACACTCGCCCACAGCGTCGAACGTCTGATCGGCCTTTGCTGCACCGATGTCTTCAACAAACGCCTGATCAGCACGTACTGCGGCTATCAACACTCAAAGCAGCACAAGGGCGACAAAGCGATCATCGAGGGCCGCAACAAACTGAGCATGCATGGCTTTGAGAAAGTCATTCAGTTCCGCGAGACGTCACTGAATCATCAACGTCCATTCACATGGACCATCAACCCCAAACAACTCAATATTCACTGGGTCATTCCCAATTTCACCCCTGGACTTGGTGGTCACACCACCATTTTTCGCACAATCGATTACCTGGAACGTTGTGGTCACAACTGCACCATCTGGGTTCATTCCGAGCTCAAAGGTGACAAGCGAAACAGGCCAAGCCAGCTGCATAAACGCATCATCGATCAGTTTTTCATGAAACTGAAAACCGACCAGGTCTTCCTTCTGGGTAACGACCCGAACGATCTGGATCTGGTCAGCGGAGACGTGGTGATCGCAACAGACCGCATGAGCACATACCCCGTGCTTGGAATGAAGAATTTCGTTGAGCGGTTCTATTTTGTCCAGGATTACGAGCCCTATTTCTTCGCTCGCGGTACAGCGACTTACCTGACGGAAGAGGCCTATCGATCGAAACACGGCTTCCACTGCATCTGCGCAAGCCCCTGGCTCCAGCAGATGATGGAACGGCATGGCAACCATGCGATGTCATTCCCTCTGGCAGTGGATCATCAGACCTATCAATCCGATCCAACCAGACAACGGGAACGCAACAAGATTGCCTTTTATGTGCGACGCAGCACGCCCCGACGCCTCTATGAGCTTGGCGTTCTAGCCCTGCGACGGTTGTTTGATCTCGGTGAAAGCTTCGAGATCATCACCTTCGGAGAAAAGGAGTTGCCCGACCTGGGCATCCCAGCAAAAACCACCCACGCGGGGCTGCTCGATGCCCCCGCACTGGCAGCTCTCTATCAGGAGGCCACCGCAGGCCTGGTCTTATCTGGAACGAACTATTCCCTTGTTCCCAACGAAATGATGGCCTGTGGTCTGCCTGTGGTCGATATCGATGCTGAGCACACACGGCTGTCCTACGTCGATGGCACCGCCGTACTTGCGGAAGCGACCCCGGATGGACTGGCCGCGGCCCTGCAGACCCTTCTGAACGATGCCGAGGTTCGACAGCAACGCACACAGTCAGGATTGAGCGCCACGAAGGATCTCACCTGGGATGCGTCCAATCAACGGGTGGAATCCTTCATCAGAACCACCCTCGCCCAGGCCCTTGATCAACAACCAATCACCGAACAACCCTGCCAGTCGGTCAAGGTTTCAATCGTGATACCGGTGTTCAATGGAGGCGATCTTCTGCTTGATGTTGTCAACGCCTGCCTGAATCAGCACCTTGATTCCGGTTTTGAGCTGATCATTATCGACAGCGAGTCAACGGATGGAGCCATCGAGCGGCTCCCCGATGATCCAAGACTCACGGTCCAGGCGATCCATCAACGGGACTTTGGCCATGGCAAAACACGCAACCTCGGAGCCAGCCTTGCCAAGGGAGAGTACGTGGCCTACATCACACAGGATGCCCTTCCGGCCAATTCCTTCTGGCTGGCCAATCTGATTGCTCCGCTTGAGAGTGATCCAGCTGTCGCTGGCGTATTTGGTTGCCACATCGCCCATCACGGTCACAGCGCACTGACAACCCACGATCTGGACAATCACTTCAATCGTTGGATCTACCGCAGCCATCGCCAGCCTCTGGCCTTGGACGAGTCGAGACAACGGCCCGATGCACCGCTAGCAGGGCATGAACGCTTCTACTCAGACAACAACTCCTGTCTGCGTCGGAGTGTGTGGGAGCAACATCCACTCCCCGATGTTGTCTACGGAGAGGATCAACTCTGGG
>JBGKDR010000176.1:0-1442 GCA_042954225.1 Parasynechococcus sp. | reverse complement strand
CGCAAGCGCTGAGGGTCTGGCGTTAGGGCTGGTTTAGTTGTATTCGCCTGGGGTTTCCTGCTTGGTCACGGTGACTCGGCCCACGCTCTGACCCGAGAAACGCAGCAGTTCATCACCGGAGAACTCGAATCCGAGCCCGTGACCGATTTTGGCGACATCGTCGGCGGTAGCCGCGGAGAGAACGGCCTCCTTCAGGGCAGCATCGTTCTGCATGGCGCTCAGGAAGGCCTTGAGTTGATCCAGAGCCATGGCAAGCGATCAGTGGGAGGCGGAGTCCTGTTGTCGCAACGCGGCATGGGCTGTGTTCAATCCCTTGACGGTGCAGCAGCTCGTTTTGTTGCAGACGAGATAGCGGCCGTCACCCACCGCATCGATGGTGGACCCATTCGAGGTCGCGAAGATCCTGAGTTTGAGCCCCATCAGTAAGGCCTGCGCTGTGGATCACAGTGTTGACGGGGTTCGGCGATCTCGGCAATCCGTGTAAAGGCGCATTGCCTTGGCTCAAGGCAGATCGGCCCGATCGCAGGAGTCTCCCTCGCAGCTGAGCCCGCACTGGGGTGGTTGGTTGCCGTATTGACCGGGCTCGCGCAGTGCCCAGTACTGATCGACGACTCCGAGGAGGTACACCGCAAGGCGACGGAGCTGATGACGAATGCCCATGGTCCGATGCTGATCACGCCGGCAGGGGACGTCAATCCCAGCACCATGTGGTCGTTGGTCGTCCGATCGCCTGCAGGAAGCGTTCGGCATCCGGACGGATCAGCTCTGTGGTCTGGCGTTTGAGCTCAGGTGTCCAGTTCGGCTGCGCTACCGAGCGGCGACCCTTGGCTCCGGCCGGATTGCTGTGGGGCAGGGTCCCGTCGTCGAGCAGCTCGCTGGCCATCGGATCGGCTCCGAGGCAGCGCAGGATGTGGTTCACGCTGCGCCGTGGCTGGGCGGTCAGCTCCTCGGTGGTGATGCAGCAGATCGATTCGGCGGGAAACCAGTCGCGGTAACGCTGCCACTGGCGGTGATACAGCGAGGATTCGATCACCCGCTGTCGCAGGCGTTTGCTACTGAGGATCTGCTCAAAGGGCGGGCAGTGGTCGACCCGTCCTTGCCAGTGCCGCCAATGGGACTGGATGCGCTCCAGGGGGTGACGCACCAGGTAGATCAGCGGAATCGCGCCGAGGTGGTGCCGGATCAGTTGCGGGGTCCTGCGATAGGAGCGGTAGCTCGAGCTGTACATCGTGCTGGCCTCACCCCGGAAGCGTTTGTGCTCACCACCGTCGAATTGCGAGGCGTACCACTCCCAGCCCCGCCGGTAGTGGCGCCCGAAGAATTTGGGCTCCATCGAAGCGCTGATTTGGATGTCCGGATGCCGTTTCAGCACCGTCGCCAAGGAGGTCGTCGCTGATTTGGCCGCACCGATGATGATGAAGTTGGGCAGCCGCTCGCGAACG
>JBGKDR010000175.1:0-1627 GCA_042954225.1 Parasynechococcus sp. | reverse complement strand
CGGTCCCGGAATCATCAGGGTGAGCTTGTCCTGCACGGCGCGACGAATGCCAATCGGCGAATCTAGAAAACAGCGTCTCATGGGCCCATCGCTTCCGAGCACGTTTCGGGACTGACCCTGCCGGTCTGGCTGGCGGCAACGGCTCGGGCTGCCCTGTGCGCCTTGCTGGGCGAACCGTTTCGTGCAAGACAACCGCTGCAGCTGTCCGACGATCTGCAGGTCACGGAGGTTCCCGTCACCTCAGCAGCTCACCTGGTGGGGAGTCAGGCGGGGATGGCCATCGGTCACTGCGATCCGGGCCCTGGGTTGGACCTGACCCGCGATCTTGAGATCTGGGTTCAGGTCAGCTGGGGCGATGGTTCTGGAGAGCGGATCCAGCTGATCCCAGGTGACGGTGTGGGCCGACTGGGCTCCGATGGGGCGGCCTGTCTCTCTCCCTATGCCGCAGCCCTGCTGGAGCGGACTCTGCTGCCGCTGCTCCCCGACGGCCGCGGTGTCGTGCTGGACGTGGTGTTGCCGAGGGGGCGTCTGCTCGCGGAACGCACGAGCAACGCAGCGTTTGGTGTCGTGGACGGGCTGGCGTTGATCGGGATGCAGGCCGAGGTGCAGCGCAGTGCAGCTCCTGACCAGTTGGCGCAGGTTCTCGGGGAGCTCAAGGCGCTTTGTGCTGAGCCAGGGTTTGCTGGGCGTTTGACGCTGGTGATCGGTGAGAACGGCCTGGCTCTGGCGCAGGAGCATGGTCTGGTTCCGCATCTCAAAGTCGGCAACTGGCTCGGGCCGGTGCTGGTCGCGGCTGCCGAAAACGGGGTCTCGGATCTGTTGTTGCTCGGCTATCACGGCAAGCTGGTGAAGCTGGCGGGTGGGGTGTTTCACACCCATCACCATCTGGCGGATGCTCGCCTGGAGGTGTTGACGGCCCTCGGTGTCAGCAGCGGCCTCACTCTGCCCCAGTTGCGACGGCTGTTGGGCGCGGAGTCCGTGGAAGCCGCCCTGTGGGATTTGTCCTCTGATGCTCCCGAGACGGCGGAGCGGCTCTGGAACCGAGTGGCCTCCACTGTGGAGCAACGCAGTCAGGGCTATGTCGCCCGCTACGGCGACTGGTCGATTCGCCTTGGTGCCGCTCTCTTTGATCGCAGTCGCACCATCCGTTGGAGAGGGCCGGGGGCTGAACGCTTCTTTACGCTGATGGATTGACGGTCGTCGCAACGCGACCCATTTCTGGATCGATGTCTCAGCCTTCGTCCGACGGCCAGCGTCAGCCGGCCATCGTCATCCTCGATTTCGGCTCTCAGTATTCGGAGCTGATTGCTCGCCGGGTGCGCGAGACCGAGGTGTTTTCGCTCGTGCTGGGATACAGCACTTCGGCGGAGGAGCTGAAGCGCCTGGCTCCCAAGGGCATCATTCTCAGCGGAGGCCCCAGTTCGGTTTACGCGGAGCACGCGCCGCTGTGCGATCCAGGGATCTGGGACCTGGGCATTCCTGTGCTGGGTGTTTGCTACGGCATGCAGTTGATGGTGCAGCAGCTCGGTGGTGTGGTGGAAGCGGCCACCGGCAAGGCTGAGTACGGCAGAGCGCCGTTGGAGGTGGACGATCCCACCGATCTGCTCACCAACGTCGACAGCGGCTC
>JBGKDR010000174.1:0-1458 GCA_042954225.1 Parasynechococcus sp. | reverse complement strand
ACACGATGGGCTACGTCGACAACTATCTCCACGACGGTCGGGAGATGCTCCGCGAGGCCAAACAGCGTCGCAGTCGGTTGCAGACTGAACGCCGCCGGCTGGAGATTGTGTGATCAGGCGCACGCGCTTCTGGTTGTGGGTAGTCGTGATCTGGTGCCTGGCCACGCTGGTCGACCGTGCCTGGTGGTCGCTCCAGACCGGAGTCCCAGCCTGGGATCAGGCCGACTACCTCAACAGTGCCCTCGACCATGGCCGGGCTCTGGGGGTGCTCCCCGGTGGCGGCTGGGCCGGCTGGCAGGGCCTGTTGGACCTCTCCCCGAAGATCCCGCCGCTGGCATCTCTTGTGAACGGCAGCGTGATGGCGTTGGCCGGCGATCGTCCTGATCAAGCCGCCTGGAGTCTCAGCCTTTGGCATGGCCTGCTGCTGTTCGCGGTTGCTGGCTGGAGCCAGCGTTTGCATGGCCGCGGTCTGGCGCTGCTGGCCTGCGGTCTCACGGCCATGGCTCCGGCCCTGCTGGATCTGCGCACCGACTACGTGCTGGAGATGCCGTTGGCGGCGACCTGCACCCTGGCGCTGTGGCGTCTGGAGGTCTGGTGTGATCCGCAGCACGGCGGGCGATGGTGGCAGGCCCTGGTCGCCACGCTGGCGGCCCTCGCGGCGGTGCTGGTCAAGCAGAGCGCGCTGCTGGCGCTCACACCGGCTGGGGTCTGGGCGCTGTGGATCGCGCTGCGGTCCGGCGGTGGGCGGCGCCGGCAACTGCTGCTGCTGCCTCTGATGTCCGGGCTGTTGATCGGTCCCTGGCTCCGGCACAACTGGATCACCAGCCTGGGCGGCACCAATCGAGCGGTGTTCGAGTCCGCGGCCCGCGAAGGCGACCCTGGTGTGCTCAATCTGTCCAGCTGGTTCTGGTATCCCCGGCTTCTGCCGGAGCAGATCGGCGGGGTTCTTCTGCTGATCGGGGTGTCAGGCCTGCTGTTGCTCTGGCTGCAGCGACAGGAGTCGCAGGGCGATCAGCTCTGGAGTTGGCGCTGGCTGGTGATCAACCTGTTCAGCGCCTGGGTGCTGACCACCCTCAGCCCCAACAAGGGGGATCGCTACATCGCCCCGTTGCTGCCGATGCTGGTGATGCTGTTGTCGCGCGGGTGGTGGCAATGGGGGCTCTGGCTGCAGCGGCATCGACCGCAGCTGGCGATTCCGTTGTTGCTCGGCGGGGTGTTGGCTTCGCTGCCGGCGGGCTGGTCTCAGCAGATGCAACGGCTGGCGGATCGTCCATCTGGGCCTGTCGAAGCTCTGGTGGCGGCGGCCGGTGGTGCCGATCCATCGCAGGAGCCGCGCACCTTGATCGTGGTGCCCAGCACCTCGGATCTCAACCAGCACAACGTCAGCTTCTATGGCCGTCGCCAGGGCGGTCAGCTGGTCGGTCGCCAGTTGGGTGGCCGCCGGGAGCACCGCAAGCC
>JBGKDR010000173.1:0-3004 GCA_042954225.1 Parasynechococcus sp. | reverse complement strand
CAACGTGTTCCACCAGCTGCGGAGGCGCACTGCACCACACGTCCAAATCGCCTTCAGCGATGTGATCGAACCCGAGTTCGGTCGCCTTGCGGCGAGCGGCCTCAAAACTCGTGGAATGTCCGATCAGACCAAACATGTAGTAACGAAAACGTTCCGCAGGGAAGTGCCTGACCGAAGTCATGCTCCCATGACCCCGGTATCGAAGACTACGTGCCTGTGAGGAAACCGGTCAGAGAAAGGGACGTGCCGAGGATCAAATAGCCAGGGCTGCGGCCGCCATCCGCGCGATTTCGCGGGTGTTGAATCCGATTTCAGACAGGGCTTCCTGATACGCGATCAGGAAGTCCTCGATCAGGTCTTCCTTGTCCATATGCAGAACCGCTGCATCCGCAGCGACCTCCTCCAGCATCGAGCGGATCAAGGGAAGGTTGGCCTTGTTGGCTTCGAACAGCTCATCCTTACTGGCTTCGAAGTTGGCCTTGAGCCACTCCTGGCCGTAGTTCAGATGGGTGTACTCGTCCTTCACCACACCCTCGGTGATCTTGCGTGCGAACGGGTCAGCGACAGGGATATAGATGTGATACGCGGAAATTGCGAACGCTTCGATCAACAACGCCTGAATCAGCAGGCAGGTGACCACCTTGCCGTCCTTCAGAGCCGCCTGGAAATTGCCGTGCAGAGGGCCGAAGAAAGTACGGGCGAAATTCATGTCGGCCTCGACACCAAGGTTGCGGCCGCAGGAGGTGAAGCCCTTCATGTGCTTCATCTCCATCCGAGCGAGGCGAGCCAACTCATCAGCCTGCTCGGGAATCAGCGTCCCAAGAGAAATGTAGTTGTCATGCGCTTCCTGCTCACCTTCAATGACGATGGCATTGATCCTGCTGTAGGCGTCCTTGTAAGCGGACGTCGTGAAATCAGGCAGGTCTGCAGACGGATCCCGATCCTCGATAACGGCTGCCTCGGATGCGTTGAGGGTCGTCATAGGACAGGGCTATCCACAATTCAGTGGGACTGACAATAACCAGCCTCCCGGAAATTAGTGAACTGCAGGTGCGTGCTTCATCACGGAGACGGCGCTCCGGGAACGGGATTCACCGGAGGCCATGTGCTGTTCAACAACACCTCGAACCTGTCTCGCCAGAGTTGAACCAGCCGCTGCTCCAGACCAGCGCCGATCTCAGCTGATGCCCCAGAGGCATCACCGATGACGCCAGTGCTGCTGAGATCCGAGGTAAGCCAGGCGCACGGTGCTGCCCCTTCGAGGCTCCATCCCTCGGGAGGTGAACCAGGGGTGTCTCCGCCATGGTCTCCGTCCCTCGGCCGTGCGTCTCCGACGAGCTCTGGGTGGAGGTGCAGCATCAGGCTGGTCTCGGCCTGGCCGGCGTGCAGTCCGCGCTCCAGCTCGGCCGGCGACAGCCATTGCTCGAGGCCTGACACACCACTCCAGAGAAAACAGGGCAGTACCGCCAACTGGGGAGCGCGCAACCGGCACTGACGTGCCGCGGCCTGCAACAGGGCGATCTGTCCGCCATGGGCGTTGAACAGAACCAGGCGATGAACCCCCAGCTGCGCCAGTTGTCCGCCCACGCTTTCGACCAAAGACAGAATCAACTCGGCGGACAGGCTGATCGTGCCGGGGAAGCCGCTGTGTTCCGGGGAGAAACCGAAGGACTGCAGTGGAAGCCGCCAGATCGGCAGCGCTTCGTCGATCCCGAGGAGGACGGCATCGAGCAGGCGATCGGCAAAGAGAGCGTCGGTGGCGAGGGGGAGATGGGGACCGTGCTGCTCCACCGCACCGAACGGCCAGACCACAGTGGCTCCCGGGCGTTGGCCTGCCTCCTGGACCTCTGGCCAGGACATCAGTTCAAAACGGCGTTGCGGAGCCGGCATTGACGCAGTCAAATCTCACCTCGCCTGTCAGACTGACCGATCGACGACCCCGATGGTTCATGGCCGCTAACGGCAGTCCACAACAGAACCGCAAGCCGTTGCAGGTGATGCAGATCAACCGTCGGGAGGATGAACAGGATCGACTCCAACGCGAAGCCGCTGAAGCCCGTGCCGCTGCGGATGCAGCCGCGGAAAAAGCACGTCAACTCGAGGAGGCGGCTGGCCTGAGCAAACCGGCACGTCCGGCGCAACCCAGCCGACCCCAAGCCACTGGGGCCTCCCTCAGCGATGAGGAACGGTTCGGCACGGCCGAGCTCGAGGGCATGAGCATGGCTGATCTGCTCGGCGCACCGGACGACAAACCCCGATCACGGCCACCGGCGGAGGCCAAATCCGAGCGGCAACAACCACGCAGCGTCGACGACTTCGACTTTGACGAAGAAGCCTTTCTCGCTGCCCTTGATGAGAAGGAGCCGGTTGGCACCACCGGCGAGGTGGTCAGCGGCACAGTGATCGGTCTGGAAAGTGATGGCGTCTACGTCGACATCGGTGGCAAAGCACCGGGCTTCATGCCCAAAAGCGAAGCCGGCCTCGGTGTGATCACCAATTTCCGTGAGCGCTTTCCCAAGGGTCTGGAAATCGAAGTGCTGGTGACCCGCGAACAGAACGCTGACGGCATGGTCACGATCAGTTGCCGGGCGCTGGCACTGCGTAAGAGCTGGGATCGCGTCAAGGAGATGGAGAAGCAGGGCAAGGTGGTCCAGGTGATCGTGAACGGTTTCAACCGCGGTGGTGTCACCTGTGACCTGGAAGGCCTGCGCGGGTTCATCCCACGGTCACAGCTTCAGGACGGCGAGAACCACCAGGAACTGGTCGGCAAAAAACTCGGCGTGGCCTTCCTGGAGGTCAATCCTGAGACGCGCAAACTTGTGCTGTCGGAGAAACGCGCCGCTGTCGCTGCCCTGTTCTCGGACCTTGAGGTCGGACAGCTGGTGGAAGGGCAGGTGGCATCGGTGAAGCCCTACGGCCTGTTCATCGACCTCGGTGGCGTGAGTGGCCTGCTGCACCAATCGATGATCACCAACGGCAGCATGCGCTCGATCCGTGAGGTGTT
>JBGKDR010000172.1:0-3964 GCA_042954225.1 Parasynechococcus sp. | reverse complement strand
CTGCCGGTGTTCCTCCAGGCTCCCTGGGTGCGGCTTCATCCATTTTCAGCGGTGTTGTTCACCGCTGTGCTGGTCGCGCTGGGGGTACTGCTGAATCAGTCCCGTGACGAGCGCCAGGCTGAACTGGGTTCTCTGCTGGTGGGCTTCAGCGGCAGTTGGCTGGCCGGTTGCCTGTTCTGGGGCTGGCTGCGGGCCCATCCCCTGGTGCACCTGCCGATCGAAGCCTTCGCTTTGCCTCTGGCTCTGGCGGGACTGCGCAGCCGTTGGAAGATTGCAGCCGGCTTTTACCTCGCCTCCTTGATCGGTACGGCCTGCACCGACCTGATGATGGCTCTCACCGGAGTGATGGAGCAGTGGCCTGCCGTGGTGAGCGCACCGATCGGTGAAGCCTCCCTGCTGCTGCATCAGGCCGGGTTGTCGCTGTTACAGCTGCCGTCGATGCTGATGCTCGGTGTCGCTGGGGTTGGCCTGATCAGCCTGGCGGGGTGGTGCTCATCACAGGCCAAACGTGGTGGTGAGAATGCGTCGCTCTGGGCCATGGTCGGTGTCGTGCTGAGCACGACCGTATGGGTGGATGGCTTGTTCCTGGCAGCCGCTTTGCTGCAACCCAACCTCAGCGGTTTGATCTAAGTGAAACGAACTGCAAAAACTGCAGACAAACCGTCGATTCACGGGGATTGCCGCTTGTAACGTTGGCGACGCCGGCTCTGCCGGATTTAATCGCCTCGATCCTGACGGAGTCTTGAGATGAAGCGGCTTCTGAGCTGGCTGACTGGTGTTGTAGTGATGACGGCCCTTGCGGTCGGTCTGATCCTTCCCGCAAGCGTTCATGCCGACGAAAACCTCGTCGACAAATATTCCGGCAGCACCATCCGCAACGTTGCTGACGACAAGATTGCAGCCCGCGAGGGCAAGGTGGATCTGAACAATTCCTCGGTTCGCCGCTTCCAGCAATTCCCCGGCATGTATCCGACCATGGCCGGCAAGATCGTGCTGGGTGGCCCTTACACCAGCGTCGACGATGTGCTGGAGCTCGACTTGAGTGAGCGCCAGAAGGAGCTGTTCGCCAAGTACCGCGACAACTTCACTGTCACCCCTCCTGAGATCGCCCTCAACGAAGGCGCTGACCGCATCAACGACGGTCAGTACCGCTGATCCTCACCATCTCTAGTTTCCAAGCTGTTCAAAACCGTCGGCGCTGCCGGCGGTTTTTTGTTTGAAACGATGGACGCCAACCGCAGCAGCACGCCAATCCCCAAAGGACCCTGGGATGTGGTGGTCGTCGGCGCCGGTGCGGCCGGACTGATGAGCTGCCTGGAGTTACCTCCAGGCCTGAGGGTTCTGCTGCTGAACCGCAACACCGGACGACGCTCCTCCAGCCGCTGGGCCCAGGGGGGGATCGCAGCCGTCACCCGCAGCGACGACAGCGCCGGCAGCCACGCCGAGGACACGATCCGCGCCGGTGCCGGACTGTGCGATGGCGATGCCGTGCGCCAGCTGGTGGACCTGGCCCCGAACTGCGTGGATCGACTGCTGCGGCTGGGGATGGCCTTCGACCGCGATGGCGCGGAGCTGGCCACCACCCTCGAGGCAGCCCACAGCCATCACCGGGTGCTGCATGTGCAGGACCGCACCGGCTGCGCGCTGGTGGAGGTGTTGCGTGATCGGGTGGATGCACGCCCGAACCTGGTGCATCGCCGCGGGGTGCGGGTCACCAAGCTGTGGGTGGAGGACCAGCGCTGCTGCGGCGTGCAGGTGCTGGATGGCAACCAGCTGCACTGGATTCGCGCCAGAGCGGTGGTGCTGGCCAGCGGTGGCGGTGGCCATCTGTTCACCAACACCACCAACCCTGCCCAGGCCTGTGGTGAGGGCATCGCCCTGGCCTGGCAGGCCGGTGCCGCGGTGGAAGACCTGGAGTTCTTCCAGTTCCATCCCACCGCGCTCAAGCTGGAAGGGGCCCCCTGCTTTCTGATCTCGGAAGCGGTGCGCGGCGAAGGGGGCGTGCTGCTGGATGGCCAGGGGCAAAGCCCCGTCGCCAGCTTGCCGCGTCGTGATCTGGCCCCGCGGGATCAGGTGAGCCGTGCCCTGGTGACGGCGATGCGCGAGCAGGGCAGCGAGCAGATGTGGCTGGACTTCTCGGCCATCCCCGCCGAACGCGCTGAGCAGCGCTTCCCCACCATTCTCGATCGCTGCAGTGAATACGGCCTGAACCCTCTGGAGCGGCCGGTACCCGTCGCCCCGGCGGCCCATTACTGGATGGGCGGGGTAGCCACTGACTTGCGGGCGGCGACAACCCTGCCGGGGCTCTATGCCGTGGGGGAAGTGGCCTGCACCGGGGTGCATGGGGCCAACCGTCTGGCCAGTAACTCACTGATGGAATGCCTGGTGTTCGCCCGGCAGATGCAAACGATCGAGCTGGGGCCCCAGGTGGACCAACAGGCGGACGCGGACCCGGTGCGCTGCGACACGCCCCTAGGTCATGGCGACACCACCGCCGGACTGATCACACGGATCGAACAGTTGCGGCGGCTGTGCTGGCGCCATGCCGGCGTCGACCGCAGCACCCAGGGCATTGCCCTTGCCTTGAACAGCCTGCAGCAGCAACGCCGGTGGCTTGATGTGCAGCCTCTGCTGCAACGGCTGCGCAGCCTTCCCACCGACCAGGTGCTGCAACTGGAGGACGGCAGCCGACGCGATCTCAATCTGCTGCTGGATCTCAGCCACCGGATGCTGACCAGCCGGCTGATGCTGGAGGCCTGCCAGTTCCGCCGGGAAAGCCGGGGCGGGCATTTCCGCACCGATGCCCCGACCCCGCTGCCGCAATGGCAGCGGCACTCCCAGCAGGTGCGCGGTCAGGTGATCCGCACCCGGGCGGTGCGGCCTTAACGCTACTCAGAAGTTGTTGTCTCCCTTGTAGCCACTGCGTTCGGCCAGGGTCTCCAACGAGGCCACACCGGACTCGATCGAGCCGTTGATCTCCCAGCTGGGGAAGCCCTGCAGGCCTTTGCTGCGGCAGAGATCCGCCTGGTTGTTCTGACCATCGGCGGCACACTCCACCACGTTGAGCTTGTCGGAGGCCTCCTTACCGAAGAGCTCCTTCTGCTCGTGGCAGTGGGGACACCAGTAGGCCGAATACATCACGGCGCCGGTTCCGGTGAGGTGCTCGGCAAGGGCCAGCGTGGCCGGAGAACTCTCGGTGGTGACCAGAGGCGCCACGCCCTCACCGGTGGCCAGCTCAGCGCGATCGGGATCAACGACAGAGGCCCAGATCAGCCCCCCCAGCAGCACCGCCAGGGCCAGCAGGATGCCGCGGAAGATCAGCTGGCCGGGGTCGTCCCAACCACCGCCGACCACCGAGAGGATCAGCAGCAGCAGGGAGAGCACCCCGGAGAGCACACAGAAGAAGCAGAAGGCCTGGATCTTGAAGACCATCAACCCCAGCAGCACGCCGCTGAACACCGCCATACCCAGGGACACCGAGAACAGGCCCCACCAGGTGCGCCGGCTGAGCTCAGCCTTGTTCTCGCTCAGGCCCGGCAGCAGCGGCAGCAGGGCCATCAGCAGCACGGCGCCATAGGCCAACACACCGACGAAGGAGAGGGGAATGCCGTCGGCGACGGTGCCCCAGGCGCTGTTGAGCACCTTGTCGCAGCCATCGGCCCCCATCGGGCAGATCAGATCGCCCAGCAGACCCCAGCGCTTGAGCGTGATCGAGCCGGTGTCAATCAGACCGACGGTGGCCAGAACGGCCATGGCGATCCGAGCCCACTTTGCCCCCGGTTCCTGACGGCGACGGCTGACCAGACGGGTGGTGCCCATCTCTTCCCAACAAGTGGTCGAATTCTGTCAGCAGCCGGCGGATCCGACTGCTCCGTAGGGTGTGAAATGGCCTGCCGGCGCAGCAATGACCCTCACACCCACCAAACCGACAGTCGCCTTCGCCCATCTGGGCTGCGAAAAGAAC
>JBGKDR010000171.1:0-3170 GCA_042954225.1 Parasynechococcus sp. | reverse complement strand
CCGGGCTGAGGACAAGAACCCGCATCAAACCGCCTCAGGACGTAAGCGAGCTGATTGTATGGAGGCCGTTTCCGCCTGCCAGCGGCAGGAGTCGCTTGTGCATCTGTTGATCGCCGCAGCAGGCAGTGGTCGCCGGATGGGCGCTGATCGCAACAAGCTGCTGCTCCCATTGCGGGGACGTTGTGTGCTCGCCTGGACCTTGGATGCTGCTCTGGCCTCTCAGGCGATCAGCTGGATTGGCGTCGTGGGCCAGGAGGTGGATCGAGCCGCAATCATGGACATTGCCGAAGGCGTCGACAAGCCACTGCACTGGATTCAGGGGGGCTCCACCCGCCAGGAGTCCGTCCAGCGTGGGTTGGCTGGGCTTCCTGATGGCGCTGAGCATGTGCTGATCCACGACGGTGCCCGCTGTCTGGCCGAGCCGGAGCTGTTCGATCGCTGCGCAGCTGCCGTCAGCAAAGGCCATGCGGTGATCGCCGCGACCCCGGTGACCGACACGATCAAACGGGTCAACGCTGACGGCGTCATCACCGATACGCCTGATCGCTCCGAGCTTTGGGCTGCGCAGACTCCGCAGGGGTTCACTGTTGAACAGCTGCGTCGGGGGCATCTGGAGGCCGAACGCCAGGGTTGGAGCGTCACAGACGATGCCTCGCTGTACGAACGCCTGGGGTGGGATGTGCAGGTGCTCGATGCCGGCCCCTCCAACATCAAGGTGACCACACCTTTCGACCTGACCGTGGCCGATGCGGTCCTTGCGCTCAGGTCAGCAGGCTGAGCCGTCCGCTGTCACCATCCAGGACCGCACTGGCTCCCATCGGCAGTGCGGCATTGCCGCAGACATGGCCGACTGGGAGATCGATCACCCGGGGCACCTGAAGGTCCTTGGTGCGTTCCAGCAGAACGTCCCGAAGGCTGAAGCGTTCGCTGCCATCGCGTTCATCGTCATCACAGCCGCTGAACTGGCCGAAGGCGATGCCACCGACCTGCTGCAACAGCCCGCTCAGGCGCCAGTGGGTGAGCATCCTGTCGATGCGATACGGCGCTTCACCGACATCCTCCAGAACGAGAATGGCGCCGTTCAGATTCGGAAGATGGTGGGATCCGATCAGGTGGCTGGCCACCGTGAGGTTTCCTGCGATCACTGGACCACAAACGCGCCCTCCCCCCAGAGCGATACCGTTCAGATCTGGGACGGCATCCCCGAACAAAATCCGCCGAAGACGCTCTTGGCTCCAGCTTGGTTCCGAGGCAAGGGTTGTCAGCAGCGGACCGTGGATTCCCCCCGACCAGCCGGCTGCCAACCGAGCCCAGAGCAGCGATGTGACGTCGGAAAACCCCATCAGCCATCCCTGCGTCCAAGGGATCGACTCCTCAAGCAGCCGTGCGGCGCCCCAACCACCGCGGGCACAGGCGATCAGGCGGCCCTGTTGGCCGTCTTGGGGGACTGACAGATCGGAACGGCGCTGCTGATCAGATCCAGCCAGATAGCCCCAGCGGCGAAGGACCGGTTCAGGGCTAGGAACAGACAGCCCCCACCGTCTGAGCACGGCCAGACCGTCCTGTACAGGCTGAAGGCTTTCAACCGCAGAGCTGGTGGCCGCGACATGCACGGGGTCACCGGACTTCAAGGGCTGCGTGAGCATGGAGGCTTTGCGGTCGTCGCCTGTCATGCGCTGAAGACCTGGCCAAGGATCAACCCCAACAGCATCAGGGCCCCGAGCTGGGCCTGTTGGAGAAAGTGACGACCGAAGACGGGAATGCCCGCAGAACTGCTGGACAACCCCTGGCAGCTGCGTTGCATCAGCAAGGTGACAACGGCCCAGATCGGCCAGAAGGCCATGCCGAGTCCGGCCAGAACGGCCGCGACAGCGATCAGGCCGCAGCTCAACCCGTAGGAGAGACGCACCGCGGGAACCACAGATGCACCGAGGCTGAGGGCACTGCTGCGAAGGCCAAGAGCAGCGTCGTCCCGACGGTCGGCCATGGCATACACAGTGTCGAAGCCAAAGGTCCAGACCACTGTCGCCAGCCAGCAAGACAGCAGTTGTCCAGAGGCTTCCAACGATGCTTCTGACGCTGCCCATGGAATCAACACCGCAAATCCCCAGCAGATGGCCAACACCAGTTGCGGGAACGCAAACCAGCGCTTGGCTGAGGGGTAGAGCAGGATTGGGGGTAAGGCCAGAACGGCCAGGGCGACGCAGATGCCAAGGCTGGCCGGGGGCAGACTCAGCACCACGGCAAGACTGACGATCAGCAACACCACCAGCAGCACCGCTGCTGATCTCGGGTGGATGGCCCCCCGGGCCAGTGGTCTCTGGGTGGTGCGTTCGACCTGGGCATCGATGCGGCGGTCCCAGAGGTCATTGGCGATGCAGCCGGCACCGCTGACGGCCAGGCCTCCGAGCACAATCTGCAGAACCAGCAGCAGTGAGGGCGGCGCCGATGGACTCAGCCACAGGGCCCATCCTGCTGGGATCAGCAGGATCAGGCGGCCCGTTGGCTTGTTCCATCGCAGCAGCTCAAGCCAAGGCTGAAATCTGGTCGGCACCAGGCGCTCTCTCACAACGAAAATGTTTGACGAACCCTAGTGAGGGCCGTCGAATCTCAGACGCCAATGGCAGAGTGAGGTCGTGTTTGCCCCTGGGCTGACGATGCTCGACGCAGACGCCTCGACACCGAGCACGCCTTCGGCCAGCCACCGCGTCGCAGCCATTGACATCGGCACTAATTCGACGCATCTGCTGGTGGCTGCAGTGGACGCGAAGCTCAAGACCTTCAGCATTGTCCAGGCAGAGAAATCGACCACACGTCTCGGGGAGCGTGATCCGGAGACTGGAGCCCTCAGTGACGCTGCGATGGAGCGTGGGTTTGAAACCCTCCGCCGTTTCCGTGACCTGGCCCACAGCCATCAGGTTGAGCAGATCCTCACGGCGGCCACCAGCGCTGTGCGCGAGGCGCCCAACGGACGGGACTTTCTTCAGCTGATCAAGGATGAACTCGGACTCGACGTTGATCTGATCAGCGGACCTGAGGAGGCGCGCCTGATCTATCTCGGCGTGCTGTCGGGCATGTCCTTTGGCGATCGTCCACACCTGTTGCTGGACATCGGTGGCGGATCCACGGAACTGATCCTGGCCGATGGACGTGATGCCCGTGCGCTCACG
>JBGKDR010000170.1:0-2873 GCA_042954225.1 Parasynechococcus sp. | reverse complement strand
CGGCGATCGCCTCCTGCCCCACCAGCTGATCCAGTCGCTGCGGGCGGTACTTGTGATGCAGCGGCTGGTAGGCCGAACTCATGCGCCCGTGCTGGTGAGGCGAGATTACTCAGGCTGATCCGCCGCCGGAAGGGCGGCGGGGGAATCGAGCAGGGCGTCGATCCGTTCTTTGAGGTCGTCGATTGCTTCCAGCTCGTCGGCCAGGCTCTGTCCGGTCAGCAACAAGCGCTCATTGCTGCCGTCACCGGCCTGCTGCAGCAGCGTTTCCAGTTTCCTCAGCAGGCGTTGCCGCAGCCGTTCCAGCTTGGCCACCCCCTGGCGGGCCATCGCGCGGGCGTTGTCATCCAGCAAGCCTCGTTCCACCAGCAGCTCCAGGCCGCGCATCAGGGCGGATGGCATCAAGCCGCTCCAGTGGCGGGCCCGCTCCAGCACCGAGTCCACCTGGCTGCTGCGGTGGCGGCCGGTCTTGCACCAGATGGCGAAGTGCTCGCAGTTGTTGAACAGCAGGTTGTAGTTCTGCTCCCCGATCCTCCCCATCGCCCGTCTGAGGGTGACCCCCGGTGTGGAGGCATCGGGATGCTCCACCACACTCACCGGTTGTCCCTGGCTGAAGTCCGCCAGTGGACTTCTCAGGATTTCGCGGCCTTCGAGGTAGTGCGCCACGGTGCCGTCACCGAGGTCGATGCCGTGGTGGTTGAACAGCCCGTGCTGGCGTGGGACCTCGAGGTGATCGGCAGCGGCCAAGGTTCAGGCGCTTTTCTGCTGGCTGGTGTCCGGTAGGGGCAGCACCTTGCCACCGGTGTGCTCTTCCACCATCGCCCGCGTCACGGTGAAATCCTTCACCGTGGACTGGGAGGGCAGGTCGTACATCAGATCCAGCATCAGCTCCTCGACGATGCCCCGCAGTGCGCGGGCGCCGGTCTTGCGTCGATGGGCGTCCTCGGCGATGGCTTCGATGGCGCCATCGGCGAACTGGAGTTCGACGTTGTCCATGCTCAGCAGCGTGCGGAACTGCTTGACCAGGGCATCGCGGGGTTCGGTGAGGATGTTCTCCAGTGCGTGCTGATCCAGGGGCTCCAACACTGCGCTCACCGGCATCCGGCCGATGAATTCAGGAATCAGGCCGTACTTCACCAGATCATCGGGCTCGAGGTGACGTAGCACCTGCGCGGCCTGGAGATCACGGCTGGCGCGGTTGCGACCTCGGCTGTCCCCGGGCATGAAGCCGATGGCATTGCGTCCCATGCGCTTCTGAACCACATCGTCGAGACCGACGAAGGCACCACCGCAGATGAACAGGATCTGACTGGTGTCGATCTGGATGCAGTCCTGATATGGATGCTTGCGACCCCCCTGGGGTGGCACATTCGCGACGGTGCCCTCCAGCATCTTCAGCAGCGCCTGCTGCACCCCTTCACCGGACACGTCCCGGGTGATCGAGGGGTTTTCGCTCTTGCGGGCGATCTTGTCGATCTCATCGATGTAGATGATGCCCCGCTGGGCCTGATCCACATCCATGTCGGCCTTCTGCAGCAGCCGCAGCAGGATGTTCTCCACGTCTTCGCCGACGTAACCCGCTTCGGTGAGGGTGGTGGCATCCGCCACCGCAAAGGGGACATCCAGCATCTCCGCCAGGGTCTGGGCCAGCAGGGTCTTGCCGCAGCCGGTGGGACCGATCAGCAGGATGTTGCTCTTGTGCAGCCGCGTGGCGGTCTGTTCGGTTTCACCCTGGCCATCGCCCTGCCAGGCCAGTCGCTTGTAGTGGTTGTAGACAGCCACTGACATGACTTTTTTGGCAGCGTCCTGGCCCACCACCTGCTCGTCCAGGAAGCTCTTGATCTCCTGGGGCTTGGGAATAGAGGCCAGCGTCGGAGCCGGCTTGTTGCTTTTGCGCACACCGGGGGCCGGTTTGCGGCCGGCCTCGTTGCTCTGACGGGGGTTGCCCTGGCTGTCGACCAGCTCCTCATCAAGAATCTCGTTGCAGAGATCGATGCACTCGTCGCAGATGTACACCCCTGGGCCGGCGATCAGCTTGCGCACCTGATCCTGCGATTTGCCACAGAAGGAGCACTTCAGATGGGCATCAAATTTGGCCATCGACCGCCAGGCTCTTCAGAAGGGAACACAGGACGCGACCAGGTGAGGGTCTCCCTGAACACTCAGGATCGGAAACAAACGGCGTGATGTCAGCCGTCCGTAACGATTCCTCCGTCCCTGGAACTGTCCACCACCCGATCGATCAGGCCGTATTCAACCGCTTCTGCCGGGGAAAGGAAGTAGTCGCGATCGGTGTCTTCCGCAATTTTGTCCAAGGGTTGGCCGGTGTGTTCGGACATCAACCCATTCAGGGTCTCCTTGAGGTAAAGGATCTCCTTGGCCTGGATCTCGATATCGACCGCCTGACCCTGGGCTCCCCCAAGGGGCTGGTGGATCATGATCCGAGCATTGGGGAGTGCCAGGCGCTTGCCTTTGGTCCCTCCCGAGAGCAGGAAGGCACCCATGCTGGCGGCCAGGCCGTAGCAGATGGTCACCACGTCCGGTGCCACCTGCTGCATGGTGTCGTAGATCGCCAGGCCGGCCGTCACCGAACCGCCCGGAGAGTTGATGTAGATCTGAATGTCCTTCTCGGGATCTTCCGCTTCCAGAAAGAGCATCTGCGCCACCAGTGCATCGGCGACAGCGTCATCAACGCCGGTGCCCAGGAAAATGATCCGCTCGCGCAACAGGCGCGAGTAGATGTCGAAGGCGCGGTCGCCACGACCGGACTGTTCCACCACCGTCGGCAGAGGACCGGGCGCTGAGATCGGCATCTCAGAGCGCCAGCGGTTCTGAATCGGGTGGTGACTGCGGGCGTCGATCACGCGCTCGGGGTC
>JBGKDR010000169.1:0-11894 GCA_042954225.1 Parasynechococcus sp. | reverse complement strand
GACACCGGTCGCGGTCATCCAGAACCGTTACCGCCATCCGAGTGAGGTTGAACCTGGCCTTGTGGCGCGTCTGGCCTGTCGGGTGTTCCATCCAACGAGCAGCCTGGCCACCGCCTGCGGCATGCAGACCCTGATCGATCTGGTCGGGCCGACCCGTGTGGTCTGCGCCTGGCTGGGCGGTCTGCTGCTCAAGCTGGTCGGCATCCGTGGTGGCTTCTATCGACTGGCCGGCGAGCAGGCACGGCTGATCGACGACATCACCGGAACCACGCCTCCCTACGACCAGACCATCGTGCTTGGACCGGACCAGCCTGGTGAGCTTTGCCAGAGAGCTGCTGAAGCCCTTGGGGTGGCGGTCGCCATCGTGGATGTCAACGACCTGGGGCGGGTCAAGGTGCTGGCGGCAAGCCGGGGATGCGACACCGACCTGCTCGAACGGGCCTTGCGTCCCAACCCAGCGGGCAACGCCAACGAACGAACGCCACTGGTGCTGGTGCGCCCTGCCGGCTGAAGTTGAGTAAGTTGGATGTCGTGCTGTGAGGATCAGCGGCGATGGCTGGAGGCCTCCTGAAAACGCTGAGGATCGAGCCCCTTCATCCAAAGCATTTCACCAAGCTCGACAGTCGGATCGCGTCCAGCGAGCTTCTCGGTCTTCAGGCTTCATTGGTCGTTGACTGGCTCGCCCAGCTGGAACAGCGCTTCCCCGATCTTCTGCCCTCTCGTTCCCCCCGCTGTCTGATCGCCCTGGAGGATCAGCTGCCAGTGGCGGCGTTGATCGTCCGTCCCTACAACCGACGGGGCAGCTGCTGGAGCTTGGGCCGGCCTCAGCCCCTGAGTCCTGCCATCAGCACCAGCCCCGGTCGCATTGAACGGGCTCTGCTTCAACAGGGACTGCAACTGGGCAGTCCTCAGATCTGCAGCTGGGTCTCCCGTTGTCCAGCCGCTGACACCACTGCCGTGGCTCAGCTGAGGGAACTGGGATTTCAACCGCTGCGCCCCTACCAGCTCTGGCTGCCGCCCGCGGCCATCTCAACACCACGTTCAGGCCAGTCATTGCCCTGCGGGCTGCAGTGGAAACCGGTGAACCGAAGCACCGCCCAACGCCTTTGGCCGATCGAGCAGGGCGGCAGTTTCAGCCACCTGCGCCAGATCACGGATCGACATTGGCTGGATCTCCTCGACCGGGCCTGTGTCGGCAGTGGTGTGCTGACGGCTGCAGACACCGTGCTTGCAGGGCTGGTGCAGGCGGAAAGCTGCGGCAACCAGCGGCTGCTGGAAATCCTCCGCGACGTTGCCTGGGATGACCGCTTGAACGACGCGCTTCCCCTGGTGCTGAACCAGTTGACGGAAAACGCCAAACCCGACGGCCTCTTGACCGCTCTTGACGATCAGCCCATGCAGAGCCTTCTGGAGGCAGAGGGTTGGTCGCGAGGGGACGAGCAACTGCTGATGGGACGCAACATGTGGCGGCGACAGCCCAGCAGCCGTCCAATCGGATTGAGTCGTCCAATCGACGACATGCTCGGCCGGCTGCGCCCGCAGCAGACTCCGGTGCCAACACCAAGCCTGGGGCGACGCTGACGTGGGTCAGGCCCCCAAACCCTGCTCCGTACTGAGCCTGGACGTGGGACGTCGACGAATCGGCCTGGCCGGTTGTGATGCCCTCGGCATCACGGTTCGACCATTGCCTGCCCTTCATCGTGGTCGGTTTGAGACCGATCTCCCTGAGTTGCAGAAGCTCTGCCGATCGCGTGGCGTCGTTGGCCTGGTGGTCGGCCTGCCCCTCGATGACAGGGGAGAACCCACGGCACAGGCGGTCCACTGCCGTCGCTACGGCCATCGACTCGCCTTGGCGCTGGGTCTTCCTGTGGCCTGGGTCAATGAACACAGCAGCAGTTGGGCAGCGGGCGAGCGGCATGGTTTGGCCGGAGATCGCAGCGGACGCCTGGATAGCGCTGCGGCGGCGCTGCTCCTGGAGCAATGGCTTCAGGATGGGCCGGATCTCAAACCGGTCCACAACAAGGCAACGGAGACGAGCGTGGCTGACGGCCATGCATGATCCTTGAGCCAGCATCTCCATACGAGCGAGACCGATGCGCGATCCAGGGCCGAGTGGAAGCGGTGATGTGCCGACCGTGCTGGTTCGCGGAAGCGAAGGCCAGGACCTGTTGTGCTTCCTTGAGCAGCTGATCCCGCTCGATGGCAAGGACTACGCGCTTCTGACCCCGGTTGACACGCCGGTGTCACTGTTCCGTCTGAAAGATGAGGGGGATCCTGAGCCGATCACCACCATCGCCAGCAGCGAACCGATCCTGTCGGTGGCCGATGTGGTGCTTCAGGAGCATGACCTCACATTGGTGCGTTCGGCGGTGACCCTCACCGTCAGCGGAGAACTTGAGGAACCGGATCCCGATGAACTCGAGGATGAGGAGGAGGACATCGACGACGAGTCGGAAACCTATGAACTCTTGGTGAGTTTCATGGTGGAAGGGGAGGAATACGGCTTGTACATCCCCCTCGATCCCTTCTTTGTGGTGGCGAAGATGGTTGATGGACAGGCCGAACTGGTGGAAGGGGAAGACTTCGATCGCATTCAACCCCGGATCGAAGCGGAACTCGACGAACGTGATCCAGGGGAATGACCAACAAGCATCCTCTGGAGCCTGACTGGGCACCTGGGTTGACCATTGCCCACCTACCGCTGCCGCATCTGACGGCGCGGAACATTCAGGCCGCGGTTCTCGATGTTGATCGGACCCTGCTCCCCGGGCGGAACGTGGAACTGCCCGAGAGCGTGAGGACCTGGCTGGACGATGCCAAGCGCCGAATGCGCCTGCACCTGTTCAGCAACAACCCCTCGAAACCGAGAATCGCAGCGGTGGCCGATCAGCTGGGTCTGAGTTTCACCAGCGGCGCCGGCAAACCCAGACGTGGAGCACTCCGGCGCGTGATCCAGGAGCTGGATCTGCCCAACGATCAGATCGCCATGGTGGGGGACCGGCTGTTCACCGACGTGCTCTGCGGTAACCGTCTCGGTCTTTACACAGTCCTCGTCAGGCCTGTGCGGGAGGACGGCAATCCCTGCTCCAACGACCTGGTGCAACGGTTGGAATCGGGTCTGGCTCGGGTGATGGGGGCGCCCCGGGCATGACCCTCTGGGTGGTCAAGCTGGGGACAAGCCTGTTGCGCGGCGATGGGTCTCGAACCACCGAATCGGTGATCGAGGGCTATGCCGCGAGCATCGCCGGGGCCTACAGCCGAGGTGATCGTGTCGTTCTTGTGACCAGCGGTGCCGTCGGCCTGGGCTGTCAGAGCCTCGGACTGAGACAGCGTCCGGAGGCGGTGGTCGCACTCCAGGCCGCAGCAGCCATCGGCCAGGGGCAGCTCATGGCCCTGTACCAACGGGCCATGGGAGACCACGGGCTACCCGTGGCGCAGGTACTGCTCACGCGCTCTGATCTGGCTGAACGGCGTCGATACCACAACGCCTCCAACACGTTGGTCCAGCTTCTGGACTGGGGAGTGCTGCCGATCGTGAACGAAAACGACGCCCTCTCCCCCGCAGAACTCCGGTTCGGTGACAACGACACCCTGTCTGCGTTGGTCGCCGCTGCAGTCCAGGCGGATCAACTGATCCTTCTGACCGATGTGGATCGGCTGTATTCGGCTGATCCACGAACCAACGCGGATGCGACACCAATTTCAGATGTCCGAGGGGCCAGTCAGCTCCAATCCCTGGAAGCAGGCGCTGGAGACGGGGGTCGCTGGGGAACCGGCGGCATGACCACCAAGCTGGCTGCAGCACGCATTGCCACGGCCAGCGGCATCACGGTCCACCTCGCCGATGGACGCAAGCCGGAACGACTGGACGGGTTGCTGAGCGGTGGACGGGGCGGCACCGTGTTTCACCCCAGCAACCAACCCCTCGGCAACCGCCGCAGTTGGCTGGCCCATGTTCTGCAGCCAGAGGGAGCACTCCAGCTCGATCAGGGTGCCTGCCGCGCCCTTGAAGACAAGGGCGCCTCATTGCTGCTGGTGGGCGTGCAGGGGGTTGACGGCGACTTCGGCGCCAATCAGGCCGTGCGACTGGTTGGACCCGACGGTCGGGAGATCGGGCGCGGGCTCTGCCGACAGGACAGTGACAGCGTGCGGAAGGCGCTGGAACACCCTGCCCTGCCGGGGGAGTCACCGGTGATCGTGCACCGCGACGGTCTCGTTCTGAGCGAGCGCCATCTCAGCTGACTACGATCCGGCCGCAGCTTTGCTCCGCCATGCGCTTCAGCACCCTCGTCAAGGTCCTGCAAAGCGGGGAGGCAACCCTGCAATCCAGCGAGCTGAGCCATGATCCGGTGCTGAGCGGTGCCGCATCACTGGACGATGCCAGGCCTGACCAGCTCAGCTTTCTGGAAAAGGGCAACGCGCTCACCGCGGCCCTGGCCAACAGTGCTGTTGGGGCTGTGCTGCTGCCGGATCAACAGGACCTGATCGACCTGGCACGCAACCGGGGACTGGCCTTTGCCGTCTTCGCCAATCCCCGGCTGGCCTTTGCCGAAGCACTCGACCAGCTTCACCCCAGGAAGCGCCCCCAGGCTGAGATTCATTCCAGTGCCGTGCTCGATGACCAGGCTGTGGTCGGGCCTGGGACGGCAGTCGGACCGAGGGTCTGCATCGGTGCGAACAGTCGCGTTGGAGCCGATTGCATCCTCCATCCCGGGGTGGTGATCTACGACGACGTGGTTGTGGGTGATCACTGCGAAATTCACGCCAACGCCGTGCTTCACCCCGGCAGTCGCCTCGGCCAACGCTGTGTAATCAACTCCAACGCCGTCATCGGCTCGGAAGGATTCGGTTTCGTGCCGACCGCTTCCGGGTGGCGCAAAATGCCCCAGACCGGCCAGGTGATTCTTGAGGACGGGGTAGAGATCGGGTGTGGCACCACCGTCGATCGGCCTTCCGTCGGAGAAACCCGAATCGGCGCTGGGACGAAAATCGACAATCTCGTTCAGATCGGCCACGGCGTCAGCACAGGTCGAGGTTGCGCCCTGGCCTCCCAGGTGGGCATTGCTGGAGGGGCCCGTCTCGGCAACGGCGTGATCCTGGCCGGCCAGGTCGGTGTCGCCAACCGCGCGCAGATCGGCGATGGAGCCATTGCCAGCTCAAAGAGCGGCATCCACGGCGAGGTCGCCCCCGGCGAGGTGGTGAGTGGCTATCCCGCCATTCCCAACCGTGTCTGGCTGCGCTGCTCGGCGGCGTTCAACAAGCTGCCGGAGATGGCGAAGGCACTCCGTGAACTCAAGCGGGAGTCGTCTCAGTAACCTCAGCGGCTGTCCCGCCGTCTCCGGTTGTCATGGCTCAGCACCGCGTCGTCCTCCTGCCCGGTGATGGCATTGGTCCGGAAATCACCGCGGTGGCAAAGACGTTGCTGGAGCGGGTGAGCCAGCGCCACGGCTTCAGCCTGAGCTTCGATGAACAGCCGATCGGCGGCAGCGCCATCGATGCCACCGGCGAGCCCTTGCCCGCCAGCACGCTTGAGGCGTGCAACAACGCGGATGCCGTGCTACTTGCAGCAATCGGCAGTCCACGCTTCGACGCACTGCCGCGGGACAAACGCCCAGAAACGGGCCTGCTGGGTCTGAGAGCCGGGATGGGATTGTTCGCGAACCTTCGGCCGGTCAAGATCGTCCCCGCGTTGATCGGTGCCAGCAGCCTCAAGGCCGAGGTGATCGAAGGGGTTGATCTGATGGTGGTGCGTGAGCTGACCGGCGGGATCTACTTCGGGCAACCCAAAGGGCGCATCGAAGCCGATGGCGATGAACGCGGCTTCAACACCATGACCTACTCCGGGACGGAGGTGGATCGCATCGCCAAGGTGGCCTTCGACCTGGCCCGGGAACGGCGCGGCACGCTGTGTTCCGTCGACAAGGCGAATGTCCTCGACGTCAGTCAGCTCTGGCGGGATCGCGTCGATGCCATGGCACCCAGCTACAGCGACGTCAGCGTGAGTCACATGTACGTCGACAACGCCGCCATGCAGCTGGTGCGGGACCCCAAGCAGTTCGATGTGCTGCTGACCGGGAACCTGTTCGGAGACATCCTCAGCGATGAAGCGGCGATGTTGACCGGCTCCATCGGCATGCTGCCGTCGGCCTCCCTCGGCAGCGATGGACCAGGTCTGTTCGAACCTGTTCACGGCTCAGCACCCGATATCGCCGGGCAGGACAAGGCCAACCCGATGGCGATGGTGCTCTCGGCGGCCATGATGCTGCGCATCGGTCTGAAGCAGGGAGCTGCGGCCCAGGATCTTGAACATGCCGTTGACAAGGTTCTGGCGGCCGGTTTCAGGACTGGTGATCTGATGGCGGAAGGCTGCACCCAACTGGGATGTCAGGCCATGGGAGAGGAACTGCTGAAGGCTCTCTGACACGAGAATTGGTGTATTCGGGCCCCGATCTGGCAAGATCGCCGGGCCTGTTGTCCCTGCGTCGATGTCGAAGCGTCACCCGGTTGTTGCTGTGACGGGTTCCTCTGGAGCCGGAACCAGCACCGTCAAGCGCGCCTTCGAGCACATCTTCGCGCGGGAAGGCATCACGCCTGCAGTGGTGGAGGGCGACAGCTATCACCGCTACGAGCGGATGCCGATGAAGCAAGCCATGGCAGACGCCCTGGCCGCTGGCAAGAATTTTTCCCACTTCGGCCCTGAGGCCAACCTCTTCGACAAGCTCGAAGAGCTGTTCCGCACCTATGGCGAGACCGGCTCCGGCAAGAAGCGTTATTACCTCCACAGCACCGAAGAGGCTGCTGAGCACAACGCACGTCTGGGCGTGAATCTCGAGCCCGGTCAGTTCACTCCATGGGAGGACATCCCGACCGGGACTGATGTGCTCTTCTACGAAGGCCTTCACGGCGGTGTGAAGGGTGATGGCTACGACGTGGCCGCCCTCGCTGACCTGCTGGTTGGCGTGGTTCCCATCACCAACCTGGAGTGGATTCAGAAGATCCACCGTGACAACGCTGAGCGTGGTTACTCAGCCGAGGCCATCGTTGACACGATCCTGCGCCGGATGCCGGATTACATCAACCACATCTGCCCGCAGTTCAGCCAGACCGATATCAACTTCCAGCGTGTTCCAACGGTGGACACCTCGAACCCCTTCATCTGCCGGAACATTCCGACCCCGGATGAAAGCTTTGTGATCATTCACTTCCGCAAGGGCGCACGCGAGAAGTGGGGGATCGACTTCAGCTATCTGCTGAACATGATCAACGACTCCTTCATGTCCAGTCCCACCAGCATCGTCGTCAATGGCGGCAAGATGGGCTTTGCCATGGAACTGATCCTGACCCCGATCATCCATCGCATGATTGAAGAGAAGAAAACGATGAATTGAGCGGGAACCCGTCACAGTTTCATCTCTACACTGGGCCCATCTGATTCATCAGGTGGGCTTTTTTCTTTGTCGCCGCCCTCCTTCGAAATTCAAGGTGCCGCTGGCTCACCCCGTGCACCGCGTTGGGATCGCGTCGACAGCCGCCACTTGATTCGTCTTGCTCGGCGGGTTTATTTCACCTACTTGTCAGACACTCCTGGGGGCATGGAGCCGATCGGTGTTGTGGTCGCAGTGGACCAGAACGAGGGTCATGTGGTTTTCGAGGCGCCGGTTCTGCTTCCTGAAGAGGACTTCCTCGGCCTTGATCTGATCCGTGGACGCACCAAACAAGGCCGCCAGGCCCGGAACCGCAGCGTGATGGGATGACGGGGTTGATCATCCTCTGGACGGCGACACTGGGCGCCTGCGTCGGCAGCTTCACCAACGTCGTGGTCTGGCGTCTGCCGAGACGTGAGTCGGTGGTTCATCCCGGCAGCCATTGCCCCCGCTGCGGCCATGCCATTCGCTGGCACGACAACATTCCGGTCGTCGGGTGGCTGCTGCTTGGGGGTCGATGCCGGGATTGCCAGAGCACGATCAGCTGGCGCTATCCGGCCGTTGAAGCCCTGACAAGTCTGCTCTGGTGCTCCGCCCTGCTGGTGGGGCCAAACGGTGGAGGCAACCTGCCATCCGAGTGGCTGCCATGGGCTGGCTTTCCCCTGATCGGTCTGTTGCTGCCACTCACCCTGATCGACCTGGATCATCTCTGGCTACCCGAGCCCCTCTGTCGATGGGGTTTGGTTACAGGACTCCTGATCAGCAGCGCTGGCGGCATAACGCTGTTGTCGCACCATCTGATTGCAGCCATCGCGGGACTGCTGGCTTTGGAAGGAATCAGTGCGCTTGGAGAACAAGCACTGGGCCAACCGGCGCTGGGGTTGGGCGACGCCAAACTCGCCGCCCTTGGCGGGGCCTGGCTCGGAGGAGCAGGGTTGACCATGGCACTCGGACTCGCCGTGCTCAGCGGTGCCTTGGTGGGAAGCATCGGTCGGCTGAGTGGCCGCCTCGGACCTCGCCAACCGTTTGCCTTTGGCCCTTTCATTGCCCTTGGCATCTGGTTGGTCTGGCTCCACGGCCCCGTGTGGTGGTGGCAGCGATGGATGGACCTGACAGGGTCGCTGATCTGAACTGTCCCCATAGCCAGGCACAAAAAAAGCCGGTGGATCCGGCTTCACTGTGCTGAATGATCCCCATCACCCAGCCGTGTCCTTGCAATGTATTCGCGCTGACCCGTTGTGAGCACTGGTCAAGAGGCAAAAAACCGTCGAATACTCCACACCAGCGACCGTCACACGCAAGCTGTCCACGACGCTGTGGAATTCAGGACCGTCTACCCATCTTTTCCACAGCTCAAGGCTTGTCGCCCGGTCGGTCGTCGGGGGAAGCACGGCCTCTGGACCTACGATGAATCGACTCAAGCCCTCGGTTGCGCAGCGCACCTCAACGTCCTCGTCGTCTCGCCGATCGTTGGTGAAGCAGCAACGCCTGGCCTGATCCCTCTGCCGTTGTTTAGGAGCGAGCACCTTTGTCTTTATTCGATTGGTTCGCTGATCGCCGCAAAGGTCAATCCACCGTCAAGGTCAATCAGGAGCCTGACGAAGGAGATGGGCTCTGGAGCAAGTGTCCGGACTGCGGCCAGGTGGTCTACACGAAGGATCTACGGGCCAACGCCAGCGTCTGCGCCAACTGCGGCTACCACAATCGGATCAGCAGTGACGAGCGCGTCGCTGTGATTGCCGATCCGGGCAGCTTTCAAAGTTTCGATGATTCCCTTGCTCCAACGGACCCGCTGGGGTTCAAGGATCGACGGGCCTATGCCGATCGGTTGAAGGAGAGCCAGGCGGCGACCGGTCTCAAAGATGGTGTTGTCACGGGCTTCTGCCGCGTGGAAGGCATGGCCATGGCCCTGGCCGTTATGGATTTCCGGTTCATGGGCGGGTCCATGGGATCGGTGGTTGGCGAAAAGATCACGCGTTTGATCGAACGGGCGACCCAAGACAAACTGCCCCTGCTGGTGGTTTGCGCGTCCGGAGGCGCGCGAATGCAGGAGGGCATGCTCAGCCTGATGCAAATGGCCAAGATCTCCGGCGCTCTGGAACGGCATCGCGAAGCCGAATTGCTCTACATGCCGCTGCTGACCCACCCCACAACGGGAGGCGTCACCGCCAGCTTTGCGATGTTGGGTGATCTGATCCTGGCGGAACCCAAGGCACTGATCGGCTTCGCCGGACGGCGGGTGATCGAGCAGACATTGCGCGAAAAACTTCCTGACAATTTCCAGACCGCGGAATATCTCCAGGACCATGGGTTCGTGGACACGATCGTGCCCCGGACGCAGCTGAGAAGCACCCTGGCAACACTGCTGCGACTTCACGGCAGTCGTCCTCTGGAGCTGAGCAGCCGATGATCCGCACGATCGTCGCTGCTCTCCTGGGATTTGTGATCCTGTTGGCTTCCGGGCCGTCGGCGCTGGCCGGTCCCGTCGAATGGGTTGAGGTTCCTGCGACAGAAGCCGGCCAGCAGTGGTGGGATCGGGGCAGCATCCGAGACGATCGCGCAGGGTTTCGCACTGTGCTCAGCCGCTTTACCCCAGCCCCGAGCGAGGACGACCCTGAGCCCCGTGGCTCGCTTTATGTGATGCAACTGGACTGCGGACAGGGGCTCTACCGCGATCGACAAGTCAACGGGATTCCCCGTTTTCGCGCCGAATGGCAGCCTGCGGGCGATGACGACCTGCTTGATTCCGTCATCAAGGCGGTCTGCCTTGAATCTTTGCCGAGCTGAACGCGTCCACCATGTCTCTCCCCCCCATTGGCGTTGCCGTTGCAGGCCTTGGCTTCGGTGAAGCAGTTCATCTCCCCGCGCTGACCGCCAACCCTGATTTCAATCCGGTCGCCCTCTGGCATCCACGCCAAAGTCGGCTGGACGAAGCCTGCCGCACCCATGGCTTGAGGGGAACCAGCGACTGGGATGCCCTCCTTGAGGATTCAGCCGTCGAGGCCGTCATCATCGCCACGCCACCCGCACCTCGCTTTGATCTGGCACAACGCGCTCTGAAAGCCGGCAAGCATCTGCTTCTGGAAAAACCCGTGGCACTCGATCGCGAGTCCGTCGAAGAGCTCCAAAGGCTCGCCATCCATCAGCAACGGTCTGTGGCGGTCGATTACGAGTACCGCGCTGTCCCCCTGTTCATGCAGGCCCAGCGCCTGCTGGCCTCCGGTGCGATTGGACAGCCCTGGATGGTCAAGCTGGACTGGTTGATGAGCAGCCGGGCCGATGCCGGTCGCGCCTGGAACTGGTACTCCCAGAAAGAGGCCGGCGGCGGCGTGATCGGGGCGCTGGGGACCCATGCCTTCGACATGCTGGCCTGGCTGATTGGACCGGTCGGTGCAGTGCAGAGCCTGAACAGCGTCTCGATCAAAACCCGTCCACGGCCGGAAGGGGGAATGGCAGAGGTGGATGCTGAAGATGTCGCCATGGCCCAGGCCTCCCTGAGCTGGAACGCTGACCCCAACGTGCTGATCCCCGCCCAGGTGGCCTTGAGTTCCGTCGCCCGAAACGGACGCGGCTGCTGGCTTGAGGTCTACGGCTCGGACGGAAGCCTCGTGCTCGGCAGCGAGAACCAGAAGGATTACGTGCACGGTTTCAACCTCTGGCATGCCCGTGCAGGCGAGGCACCACGGTCGGTTCAGGCGGACCCGGACCTGGCATTCCCCACAACCTGGAGCGATGGCCGTGTGGCTCCCGTCGCACGCATCCAACGCTGGTGGAGCGAGTCGATCCGTAAGGGGACACCGATGATCCCTGGGCTTCAGGAAGCCGTGGCCAGTCGCCGTGCATGCGATCAAGCCGCTGCTTAACGCCCTCGATTTGCGTAACGCGCGGTAATATCGCCCCGATTCGTCTAAGACGACCCACCCCTCGAGGATTTCACCATGGCGCTCGTCCCGCTTCGTCTCCTACTCGACCACGCCGCCGAGAACGGCTACGGCATCCCTGCTTTCAACGTCAACAACCTGGAGCAGGTTCAGTCGATCATGGAGGCGGCTCACGAGACCGACTCTCCGGTGATCCTTCAGGCCTCCCGTGGCGCCCGCACCTATGCCGGCGAAAGCTTTCTGCGCCACCTGATCCTGGCTGCCGTCGAGACCTACCCCGACATTCCGGTGGTCATGCACCAGGACCACGGCAACAGCCCTGCCACCTGCTACGGCGCTGCTGCGAACGGTTTCACCTCCGTGATGATGGACGGCTCCCTCGAAGCCGACGCCAAGACCCCTGCCAGCTACGACTACAACGTCGCAGTGACCAAGGAAGTGGTGGATGTGGCCCACGCCATCGGCGTCAGTGTCGAAGGTGAGCTGGGTTGTCTGGGTTCCCTGGAGACCGGCAAAGGCGAAGCGGAAGACGGCCACGGTTTCGAGGGCGAACTCTCGAAGGACCAGCTGCTCACCGACCCTGCCGAAG
>JBGKDR010000168.1:0-3369 GCA_042954225.1 Parasynechococcus sp. | reverse complement strand
GGCATGGAGAAAGTCCTTCAAGCCTTCCCGGGACATTGCTCACCAACCTTGCTCGGCTTGCTGTTCCACGTAGGTCGCCACGGCGATAATTTCCTCCTCAGTCAGTTTGTCCGCGTAGGCCGGCATTGCGTTCTTGCCATCCTCGATCTGGTGTTCGATGGCTTCAAGTGGAGTTTGTCGGTACTCCTCAAGGTGGTCGTTCAGGTCACCGATTTTGAGGGTGCGGCTGGCTTGAATCACGTTGCCACCACCCATATGACACGCCGCACAGTTACTGGCGAAGATCTGCTCTCCCTGCTCCACTGCTGATTGGGTCAGTGCAGTGGCAGCTCCTGGTGCCGTGATCAGGCACACCACCAGGGCAACGGCGGAGATCAACTGCGCGAAATGTCTCATGGCTTAGTCCGGACGTCCTCCACGCTATCGATCAGATGGCTCAAACGAAAGATCCGCAGATCCTGCTTGAAGCAAGACCTGCGGATCTGTTCTCAGCAAAGAACAACCTGATCGCTTGGGATCAGGGTGATCGATCACTCAACGATGACTTTGCCGACCATGCCAGCACCGCGGTGGGGCTCGCAGTAGTAGTCGTAGGTTCCGGCTTCAGAGAAGGTTTCTTCCCAGGATTCGCCGGGGGCGAAGGCGAGGTCGGAATGGCTCAGCTCATCGTGGCCCTCGAAGACGGCGTTGTGGGGAGCGAGCTTGTTGTTGATGAATTTCACGGTGTCACCGGACTTGATGGTGACGGTGCTGGGCTCAAAGGCCAGCATGCCGGCGTCGGTTCCGAGCTTCACTTCAACAGTGGCGGCCTGAGCTGAACCAACGTTGAGGCCGATCAGCATCAGCAGGGCGCAGCAAGCGGCTGCCAGGGTGCGAATGATGGATCGCATTGGAATTAAGTGGATGTCTGAACTGTACGACCGGCTCTTGGTTGTCCGCGGTTTGGAAGCCCTGAATCGATAAGAACTGTTTCCAGAGACGGTGCATGGCTGACCCCGCCAAAGCGCTCCGGAGCACTGACCGGGTCGTGGACAAAATGCCGTTGGCGAATGCTGAACCGATCCCAGGCATTCACCTCAATCGGAAGAATTTTGATCAGGGTTTCGATCAGCCAGGGCCACAGCGGCACTCCCGGGGTGCGCCGAACCCCGCGCCAGCGGCACAGTGTGGCGACCGTCTCGTCAACGCTGATGCTCGGCTGACCCATCACGATCCGTCGCAAGGCGCCTTGACCAGGTTCCCGGTTGGGCTCATGGGGTTGTGTAGCCAGCTGACCGCAAATCCTGGCGATGTCCTCCGCGTGGATGAAGTGGAAGCTGGCGTCGGCCCGTAACCATCGCGCCAACCACAGCCATCGGCTTGCCTCGGCAAGGCCTTCGGTGAGGTAGCTCGTGGGGAACGGGCTGGTTCCATCCACACGACCGCCAAAAACCAATGTCGGGAAAACCGCGATGATCTTGTCGGCCAGAGGGTGTTGCTCCAGGTCCTTCAGGCACTGGGCCTTGGTCTGGATGTACTCCGTTCCGTAGGCCAAGGCTTCGGGCAGCGGCCGGAGATGGCGATCAAGAATGCTGGCCGTGGAGAAGTAGATGATCTGTTCCACCACTGCCGGGTTGAGCAGTTGAAGCATGCGCTTCACGGCGACAACATTCACCTGGTGGGCCCGCTCGGGATCTCCCCATGCCGTTGCGGTGTGGATCACACGGTTCACCGTCGCGAGATCAGCGATGAACCGATCGGTTTCTCTCAGGTCACCGACGAGCAGCCGAACGCGCGGGTGATCGCTTGGCACCGCAGAGAGTTTGGCGGGGTCGCGCAACCACAGGAGAAGCTCCGCATCGGAGTTCTCCAGCAGCCATCGCGAGACGTATTGACCGACGCAACCGCTTGCGCCGGTGACCAGGATTCGGCTCAAGCGACTGCCCCAAGGCGATCCATCACGCTCTTCCCGGCTCGGAAGAAGGCAGCACCGTTCTCCTCGGGTGTACCGGGGAGGATGCCGTGACCGAGATTGAGGATGTGCTTGCGGCCGCGGGCTTTGCGCACGCAGTCATCGATCCGAGCCTGGATCGCCTCTGGAGTTCCGAACAGCAGACCGGGGTCCACATTGCCCTGAACGCCGATGTGCTTCGGCAGGCGTGCCAACGCCTCGGCCATGTCAACGGTCCAGTCGAGGGAGACGATGTCCACACCGGTGGCGGCCATCCGCTCGATCACACCGGCGCTTCCGGAGATGTAGAGGATGAATGGAGTGTCGGGGTGGGTCTGCTTGACCAGATCGACAACTTTCTTCTGGTATGGCGCGGCAAATGTGTCGTAGTCCGCCGGGCTCAGCTGACCAGCCCAGGAATCAAACATCTGCACCACCTGGGCGCCGGAATCGATCTGATAGCGGAGGTAGTTGGCAATCGACTCTGCGAAGTGATCCAGCAGCTTGTGGAGGATCTCCGGCTCCTGGAACGCCATGGCCTTGATCACGGCGTAGTTCTTGCTGCTCTTGCCTTCAACGACGTAGGCCGCGAGCGTCCAAGGGGCACCGACGAAGCCGAGAACAGCTGCTTCATTGCCGACGCTCTGACGGAGACGGCCCAGCACCTCACCCACAAAGGGCATCGACTCGGCTGGATTGAGGGGACGCAGGGCATCGACCTGAGCCATGCTGCGGATCGGATCGCCGATCTGCGGGCCCTTGCTTTCGATGATGTCGAAGTCAATGCCCATCCCCGGAAGCGGAGTGAGGATGTCCGAGAACAGGATCACGCCGTCCGGCTTGAAGGCGTGGAAGGGTTGCATCGAGATCTCATAGGAGAGATCAGGGTTCTCGGAGCGTTCGCGGAAGCTGGGGTACTTGTCGCGAAGATCCCGGTAGATCTTCATGTAACGACCGGCCTGACGCATCATCCACACGGGTGGACGCTCCACTGATTCACCGCGTGCGGCACGCAGCAGAAGGGGCAGGGAGTCGCTCATCAAGCCGGTTCGGATCAGCCGGAAACCTACCCGAATCAGGCTGTCCTCTAGCGGCTCAGCCCCTAACTGTCACCTGCTTCGTCACACGACGACGTCGGCTAGGGATTCGGACTCGCTGAGCAGGGTGCGCTTGGGGTCGTGACGGAAGACCATCAGGCTCAGAGGGGGCAGGCAAAGGCCAAGGGAGTGGTCATAGCCATGGATGCCCCATTCCTCGGTTTCCTTTCCTCCCATATTTCCGAGGTTGCTGCCGCCATAGCGGCTGGCATCGGTGTTGAGAATCTCCTCGTAGAAACCGGCCAGTGGAACTCCAACGCGGTAGAGGGCGTGGCTTTGGGGGGTGAAATTGGCCACCACCACAAGCCAGGTGCCGCTGCTGCTTTCACGGCGCATGAAGCT
>JBGKDR010000167.1:0-3359 GCA_042954225.1 Parasynechococcus sp. | reverse complement strand
GGTCAAACGACTCGGCTTCGATTCAGCGACCTAACCTGCGCTCTCATTCAGGATCACGATGGCAGGGTTCGGACTCCCCAATTTCGGTCAACTCACCGAAGCTTTCCGCAAGGCCCAGCAGATCCAGCAGGACGCCCAGGTCCTTCAACAGGAACTCGATGCCATGGAAATCGAGGGCAAGAGTGGCGATGGCCGCGCCAGCGTCTGGCTGTCCGGGAATCAACAACCCCTGCGCGTCCGCCTGGATCCCGCTCTGCTTCAGGACGGACAGGAGTCCTGTGAAGCCGCCACTCTGGAAGCCTTGCAAGCGGCGTACGAACAATCCACGGCCACAATGAAAGGTCGGATGGAAGAACTCACCGGCGGTCTGGATCTCAACCTCCCCGGCCTGGGCGGCTGAGGGACACCAGCTCCTCGAGCCCGGTCGCATAAACGCTGTAGCGCTCCCAATCGGTGGCGACGCCGCAGCCGGGCTCACCGCGATGCAGGCAATCCCTGAAACGGCAGGGCCATGGGTCCAGTTGCCGCCTCAATTCGGGGAACAGCACCCCCAGTTCCCTGGGATCGTCTGGGAGCTCAGGACGATTGAAGCCAGGGGTATCCGCCACCCGCGCAGCAGCTCCAAGACGGAACAACTCCACATGGCGTGTGGTGTGCCGGCCCCGTTGCAAGCGGCCGGACACTGCCCCAACGCGCAGGGAGAGATGCGGAAGCAATCGATTCAACACACTGCTCTTGCCAACCCCCGATGGTCCGCAGAGCACCGACAGCGATACATCCTGAAGCCGTTGCTGCAAGGCCTCAACGCCCGCCCCCGTCTGACTCGACAGCGCAATCGGCTCATACCCCCACCCGCGCATCCGGTCGCATAACTGCTGCAGTTCCTCTGCTGCAATCAGATCGGATTTGCTCAAGACAACCTGAACGTCGAGACCCGTTCGCTCGGCGGTCAACAGAAAGCGACTGGCCTGATCGGGATCGAAACTGGGTTGATCCACGGCCAGCACAACCACCACAAGGGAGACATTGGCCACCGGAGGCCGGGTCAACCAGCTGGAACGCGATGCGACATCGGCAACCACCGCTCTGGCCTGTCCAGGATCAATGGCTTCAACACTGACCTGATCGCCGACATGGACGGCCGCGCCCCGATGGCTCAAACGAGTCCGGCGGGTGCAGAGCAGACGGGTGGGAACGCCGGCTGGGGGGTCGTGAAGCTCGACCTCGAGATAGTTCGCCTGAAGGGCGACAACGATTCCCCTGGCCCTGGAATCAACCACCGGCACAGGTCACCGAAAGCAAAACCCAGTCTGGAGTCTCCTCCGTGACATCCACATGGTGTCCGGCATCGCGGAGACCAGGGAGCACCATCGCTTCCGGTTCACCGCGGTCCAGTTGCACCGACAACTGGTCACCGGGTTGCATGGTTTCCAGGGCAAGCTTGCAGCGAATGAAGTTCACAGGACAGGGGGTTCCCCGCAGGTCCAGGGAACGCCCGATCATCCTTTCTGCCCAAACAGCCGGGCGAACAAGCCGCTGTTGTGATGGTGATGCTGCTTGCCGCGGGCGGAGTGGTGACCAGCCAGCTGTTCCAAGAGGCCCCGTTCCGCATCGGAGAGTCGTTTGGGCAGTTCCACCGTGACGGTGATGCGCTGGTCGCCTCGAGCCACAGGATTGCCGAGCTTGGGAATGCCCTTGTTGCTGAGCGTCACAACCGAGCCGGGCTGGGAACCCGCTGGAAGTTCGATTTCCTGTGCGCCGTCAACGGTTTCGACCTCGATCGTGTCACCGAGAATGGCCTGCAAATAGCTGACTTTGACGTCCGATAGGACGTTGAGACCATCGCGTTTGAGGCGGGGGTGGGAGCGGACGGTGAGGAACACATAAAGATCCCCCGCCGGACCACCGCGGAGTCCGGCATTGCCTTCACCACTGACACGCAGGCGCGTGCCGGTGTCCACGCCAGCGGGAATGTTGATCCGCAGTTTCTTGCGAACCTCACGCACACCCCGTCCAGAACAACTGGAGCAGGGATCGGCAATGACCTGGCCTGTTCCCCCACAGGTCGGACATTCGGCCACCTGCGTGAAATTGCCGAAGGGGGTGCGAGTGGCACGACGCACCTGGCCTGCGCCACCGCAGGTGCCGCAGGTGGTCGGACCACTGCCGGCCTTCGCACCACTGCCATCGCAGACGTCACAGGTTTCGAGATGCGGAATCTTGATCTCCCGTTCCTGGCCGAAGACCGCCTGATCGAAGTCAATGGTGAGGTCGTAGCGGAGGTCATCCCCCTGCTGGGGACCACGACGCCGTGGACGCCCGCCAGCCGAACCTCCGGGCCCGCCGAATCCCTGGAAAAAGGTTTCGAAGAGATCCGCAAACCCACCCATGTCACCCATATCGGGTGCGCCTGCAGCACCACCCAGGCCCGCTTCACCAAATTGGTCGTAACGGGCTCGAGTCTGGGGATCGCTGAGGACTTCGTAGGCCCGACCGATTTCCTTGAACCGATCCTCAGCACCGGCCTCCTTGTTGATATCAGGGTGGTACTGACGGGCCAGGCGCCGATAGGCGCGTTTCAACGTATCGGCATCAGCATCGCGACCGACACCCAGCAGGTCGTAGAAATCAGCCATTAACCCTGCTCCGTCTGGGACTGATCCTGGTCAGTCGTTGACTCAGCTGTGGACTCCCCTTCAGAGGGGCCGGGACCCATAGAGACTTTCACCATCGCGTGACGCAGCACGCGACCATTGAGGTGGTAACCCCGCTGGAGCTCCTCAGTGACGACATCCTCGGGATGTTCGGTGCTTTCCTCGCGCAGCACCGCTTCGTGCAGCGTCGGGTCAAACTCCTGACCCACGACCTCCATCCGCGCGACACCCTGCTGTTTGAGCACCTCCACCAACTGTTTGTAGAGACCCTGGTAACTGCGGTGCAAAGCCTGGGCCTCCTCACCCTCAGGGTTGAGCTGCTGACGCGCACGCTCAAAGTTGTCCACAACAGGGAGGATCTCGCTCAAGGTCGAACACACCAGCTGCTGGCGTAGATCGTCCTGATCACGGCTCTGACGCTTACGGAAGTTGTCGAAATCCGCTGCGATGCGCATGTACTGACTCTGCAGAGTCTCGTGTTCAGCCTTAAGGGTCTGCAGCTCCTGTTCGAGTTGCTGGAGGCGCTCCGAAGAGTCGGATGCAGGAGAGGCTTCCGCTTGGTCCGGCGCTTCTGCTGCGGAATCAGGTGTCACAGGCGTCTCGATCGCCTCGACGGTCTGATCCTGCTCGGGGGTGGAAGCGTCGCCGCTCATGCTGACCGGTTCGGAAGAAGTGTCTAGACATGTTGAAGGGCAACGCCGACCT
>JBGKDR010000166.1:0-2001 GCA_042954225.1 Parasynechococcus sp. | reverse complement strand
TGCTCCAACCCCTGCGTGCCTACGCCGGAACCCCACTGCAAAGCCTGGCGCGGCGATCGGGCCTGACCCGCCTGTTCGGGCCGGGCATCGAGGCGATGGAGCAACTGTTGCCCCCCCTTGCCACCGACAACTTCCGCGACGACCTCCCCCAGATCAACCCCGCCACCGGCCCTCGCCGCGGCCGTGTTGCGCTGCTGCTGGGCTGCGTCCAACGCTGTTTTGATCCATCGGTCAGCACCGCCACCGTCAAAGTGCTGCAGGCCAACGGCTTCGAGGTGGTGATTCCGCCCGACCAGGGCTGCTGCGGTGCCGTGAGTCACCACCAGGGAGAACTCGACCTGACGCGGCGGCTGGCGGCCGACCTGGTGCGCAGCATGAATGCCATCAACGGGGATCTGGACGCAGTGCTGGTGGCCGCCTCGGGTTGCGGCCACACGATGAAGGCCTACGGCGAGATTCTTGAGGGCCAGACCCAGTTCAGGGCCCCCGTTCATGACGTGCAGGAGTTTCTGGCCGCTCAGGGGCTCAGCGCTGCTTTTCAACAGCGCCTCCAATCCCTACCCGCGGTGGTCGCCATGCATGACGCCTGTCACATGATTCACGGCCAGGGCATTCAGCAGCAGCCGCGACAGCTTCTGGCTGCGATTCCCGATCTTGCGCTGCGCGAAGCGACGGAAGCTGGGGTCTGCTGCGGCAGCGCCGGCATCTACAACCTGGTTCAGCCTGAGGAGGCTGCCGAACTGGGGCGAATCAAGGCCGAAGACCTGAGCCGCACCGGAGCGACCGTCGTCGCCAGCGCCAACATCGGCTGCACCCTGCAGCTGCGCCGACATCTCGACGAACGAGCCCTGGTGCATCACCCCATGGAGCTTCTGGCCGCCTCAGCCGGACTCCATCCACTGCCAGGCCTCGAGGAGGGTTCCGGCATCACCGAGATTGCCGGGGAAGGTGAGAATCGGTAGGTCGGCATGGGGGCCCTGCGACGGACGCACCAGGGACAATCCCGGCAACAGCTGACCCTCCAACTGCACCGCGTCGAGACCCAGGCCATCGGCCAGCAACGTCTGCGTTGTGATGCCACCTTTGCTGATGAGATAGCCGAGTTGAGGCGCAACAGCCGACGCGAGCCGTGCCATCAAGCGAGCCAGCTCCCGCGAGAAGCGACGAGCATCCTGCGCCCGCGCAAAGGTCAGTTCGCCGCGACTCGAATACAGGACAGGGGTGCCGTTCTGAGCGAACACCGACGCGATCTGCTGTTGCCACTCCCGTTCCAGATCCGACAGCAGCAGCTCGGGAGTCGGTCCATCCAACACCCGAGCGATTCGCCGGACAGGCAGCTCAATGCCATGGCAGGCGGGCTGCTCCAACAGCCCCGTGAGCTGCTGATCCGCCAGAGGGACATGCGACCCCACCATCACCAGACCGGGCCAGGCCGTTCCCTCGTCAGCTCGGCGGCGGGTTTGGGCGAGACCGGCGGAATCCAGTGGCTGAGGACCAGGATCCGCCAGGGCCTTCACCATGCTGGCGGCGGAGCGGAACAGGAACCGTTTCTGCCCCTGCAGGGCGTGCACCGCTGCAGCCAACGCTGTGAGCTGCTCCTGACGCTGGGCGTCGACCACAACCGGAACATTCGCCTGGAAACCGCATAGGCGTTCGATCAAAGCTCCGGGGCCGCTCCGGCCAGCAGCATCCAACTCCGCACCACGAACACGGCAGACCGCATCAGCGGCAATCACGCCGCCACTCTTCTCCTCGAGCCAGGCCGCCAGGTCACTGGTGCCAAAACCGAACAACCGATCCTTGGCGAAGGGTGTGGTGTGCACCGGTTGGCCGTGCAGCAGATGCACGCCATCCACCGTGGTGCGACCACCCTCGAGGAACGCCGGCACATGAAAGGTGGCATCGAAGGGCCCAAAGCTCTCCTGCAGGGCCTGCGGTTCCAGCACCCCATGGCCCCGCAACGTCGAATCACCACGGCTGACCAGCAGCAGATCCGAACGA
>JBGKDR010000165.1:0-1569 GCA_042954225.1 Parasynechococcus sp. | reverse complement strand
CTGGGCTTCGTTCTGAAGGATCTGCTCCATTCGAATCTCTTTGTCGGGCATCGGCTTGCGGATGTCGTCATTGATCGCCCGATCGGAGAAGAGATCGTCGTAATCGCTCCAGGACGCCGCATAGAAGACCTTTCGGATGTTGGCCCAGTAGGCGGTGGAGTAACACATCGGACAGCACTCACAGCTCGAATACATCACGCAGTCGCTGAGATCCCAGTTGTTGAGTGTTCGGCAGGCTTGGCGAATCGCATTCACCTCTGCATGGGCACTGGGGTCGTTGTCCTGGATCACGCTGTTGCCTGCGGCGGCGATCACCTCGCCGTCCTTGACGATCACCGCGCCGAAGGGACCACCGGTTTTGTTCACCACGCCGGCATCGCGCATCACCTTGATCGCCTGACGCATGAAGGCCTGATCTTGATCCGATGCCATGGCGTCATCTGCTGAAAGCTCTCAAAGTCTGGCGAGATTGCGGTTTTTGGCATGTCACGGCAATCAGGCCAGAGCTGCAGAATGGCCAGTGGATTGATCGCTCTATTGATGCAGCTCCTCCAGTCTTTGAGTCGCGTGATCGTTTGCGGCGTCCTGGTACTGGTCCTGGGGGCCTGCGCAGCGGGTCCAACGGCAGGGCTGCAGTCGTATCAGAGCCCGGATGGCCGTTTCGCTTTCCTTTACCCCACCGGATGGACCCAGGTGCAGGTGAGCAACGGGCCGAGGGTGGTGTTTCACGACCTGATCCACAGCGATGAGACCGTGAGCCTGATGATCAACAAGGTGAGCGAAGACAACGAGCTCAGTGAGCTGGGGAGTGCCGTTGCGGTGGGCGAGCGTCTCCGCCGCGAAGTGATCGCCACCGCCGGCAGCGGCCGCACCGCTGAGTTGGTCGAAGCCCAGGAGCGCGAAGTGAATGGCCACACCTTCTACGACCTGGAATATGCCGTGCACCTGGAAGACCGGGATCGCCACGAACTGGCAACGGTGGTGGTCGACCGCGGCCGTCTCTACACCCTGGCCACCAGCGTCAATGAGGATCGCTGGGACAAGGTCAATGAGCTCTGCGGTCGGGTGGTGCGCTCGCTGAATCTGCTGATCTGAGGGACGGCATGGTGATCAGACCAGTGGGTCACTGATCACCATCGCGGCACAGGGCAACTGACTGATCAGCTGGCTGGTGCGGTCGCTGCCGGGGATCGGCAGACCACCCACCCGCCGGCGTTGAGTCCGCAAAATCACCAGGTCGTGCTCCCGGCTGAGGCGATGAATCGCCCCATCGATGCCCGGTCCCCGCACGATCACGGTGTGGAAGCGTTCGACCGGAATGCCCGACGGACGCCAACGGATCAGTTGATCCTCCATCCATTGCCGGTCACTGCCGCTGTACCGGGGATCGTGGACATGCAGCAGGGTGATTCGGGTGCGGGCGTCCTCGGGGGCTGTGTTCAGAACCCGAAGGGCGAGTTCGAACTGCTCGCGGGCACTCGCGGAAAGATCCTTGATCGGCACCAGGATCCGGTTGAGGGGCTGCTCGGCCTGTTTGCTGAGATTCACCACCACCACCGGGCAGTGGGC
>JBGKDR010000164.1:0-2397 GCA_042954225.1 Parasynechococcus sp. | reverse complement strand
GCGAGCTGTCAATGACAGTTCGAGGCGCGCGGGGAAGAGTCGTCGCTCAACGACAGCCGTCTGAATGGGCAGGTCCTTGAGCAGTCTTGCTTCGAGAGTCTGTGGGTTGATCTCGAGCAGTGGCTTGGGGAATTGAAAGCCTCCGACTTTGGCGACGGCGGCAGGGTCGATGCCGACATCGCCTGAGATCAGGATTCGGTCCGTTCCCTCGAGGGTCCAGCCGAAGCGCAGCAGGCTCCAGCCCAGGACCGTTCCTGTGAGCAGCATCACCACAAGCCGCCAGATCTGAATCGCCAACTCCCGACGTTTTTCCTGCCTAAGAGCACGACGTCGCTCGAGTTGCGGCGAGAGTTTGACGTCCGGACGCTGTCGTTTCAACGCAGGTGAGCGCTTCACAGATCGCAGCGGGCGCGTTCCATCAACTGGTTCCCCCATCGCCGAGCACGGTCGGCATCGGCAAAGGGAACATCCATCTGCAGGTCCTTGCCGACCAGACGCAGCCGGCAGCGTCCCTGTGACTCTTCGGTCAAGGGGGCATCACCGGAGCAGAGGGCCATCAGTTCGACCAGTTCCAACCGGCAGATGTCGAAGCAGCCTTTGTCCTCGAACTTCCCAGCTTCAAACAGGCACCACCGCAGTTCCCCGTTCTTCAGTTGCGCGCCACCGGAATCGTCGAGCTTGGCGAGCTCCGACCCCTCCGACCATTGCCGAAAGAGGCTCTGCCGCCGGCGCTCCAGCCATCCCAATGCCGCCAGAAGGACGAAGACCAGCAGAAGGGGAGTCCAGAGCAGGCCGTGGCTCATGTGATGAAGGGCAGTGAACTGGTTCTAGATCTCATTCTCCTGCCGTCTGCACCAGTTCGTGTACGAGCTGCTCAAGTGTTAACCCGCTGGCCTTCCAGAGCATGGGGTACATGCTCTGATCCGTGAAGCCGGGAAGCGTGTTGATCTCGTTGATCCAGATCTCCATGGTGTCTGGCTCAAGAAAAAAATCGACCCTGGCCATTCCATCCACTCCGACGGCGGCACAGGCCTTCAGGGCCTGCTCCCGTATGGATGTGCTCACGTCGTCGGGAAGGGGGGCTGGAATCAGGGTGGTGCTTGTTCCGTCGGAGTACTTGGTGGTGTAGTCATACCAATCGGCGTCAAAACGGACTTCGCCAACCACCGAGGCACGCAGCGCTGCCTTCCCGAGCACGGCGCATTCCAGCTCCCTTGCACTGACGCCCTTTTCAACAACCAGGCGCTGATCCAGGGCGGCGGCCTGTTGCAGGCCCAACTCCAGTTCCGTGCGATTGCGGACTTTGCTGATCCCGACGGATGACCCAAGGTTGGCGGGTTTGACGAAGCAGGGAAAGCCCAAGGTCTCCTCGATCTGTGAGAGCAGGGCCTGCTTCAGTGCCCCATCATCGAGATCAGCCTTGGTCAGGCCGACGTAGGGGACTTGGGCCAGGTTTGCGGCGGCGAAGGCTGCTTTCATCGCCAGCTTGTCCATGCCCACGGCGGACCCGAGGACACCGGCGCCGACGAATGGTTTCCCCATCAGGCGGAACAACCCCTGAACCGTGCCGTCTTCGCCATTGGGGCCGTGCAGAACCGGGTACCAGATCTCCACGGCCTCTGTGCCACGGGGCAAGCCTCGGAACCCTGGCTCCGGAAGTGGCTGGGGTCTTGGATCTGGTTCGGCGGCATCGGTCAGAACGGCCTGAGCGATGGCCTCCTCCCACCAACGGCCGTCACGGTCGATGTAGACGGGGATGACGGCGTATCGGTCACGGTTCTCACCCTGGGTCAGCCCTGTGAACACGGTGCGTGCCGATCGAATCGAGACGTCGTGCTCTCCGGAGGCACCGCCGAAGACGAGACCGACGGTCGTGCGCTTCCCTGTCATTCCGTCCTTGGCGCCCTGAGCTCAAGAGCGCCAAACGTATCGCGTTGTTCCCGTCAGGTCAGGGGGGTTCCCGTCATTGAGAAGGAGCGGACCGCATCGATGCGAACGGGAACGAGGTCACCGGCGCTGAACTGATGTCCCTGCTCGGTTGTCGCCGGGAAAAATGTGAGTCGGTTGGTCCGCGTTCTCCCCATCAGCTGACTGGGATCCTTGGGGTTGATGCCCTCGGCGAGGACCTCCTCGGTGCGTCCTTGGTAACGGCTGTTACGGTCCCGTGCACAACGTTCCACCAAGGCATTGATCTGCTGAAGGCGTGCCACCTTCACGTCCTCAGGCAATTGGTTGTCCCAGTCAGCGGCAGGGGTATTGGGGCGAGGGGAATAGGCCGCAGTGTTGACCTGGTCAAAACCGATCTCTTCGATCAGGTCGAGCGTGCGGCGGTACTGCAGATCTGTTTCCCCAGGGAAGCCGACGATCACGTCGGCGCTGAGGGAGGCATCGGGCATG
>JBGKDR010000163.1:0-3746 GCA_042954225.1 Parasynechococcus sp. | reverse complement strand
AACATCATGATGAAATTCTGTCTTGCGGGGAGACCAAAATGTTCGGCAATCCCTTCCAGAAGCACGGCCCATCCTTCTGGACTGTGATATCCAACGAAGATATCGGTGAACAAAATGATGCCGAAGGCCTTGGCTGAGTCGCTGAGGCCATAGACGGCTTCATCAAGGAAACCTCTCAGCACACGCAACTCATCGCGGCTGAGCAAACAGAGCACAACAAAAGAAATCAGGCCAAGAAAGTCGGCAAGAACATTCTTGATGGCATGAAGACTCTCAACACTTGCCTCCTCCTTCAGCTCGATCGCTCGATGTTGAAGGATCACTTTGAGCTCATCGTCCGACGGTAAGTCGTCTCCATTGACGAGGGCATTGAACTCCAGCTCAGCTTTGAATTCTCTGAGTTGTTCCACCGCCTTGATTTCCAGATTCGGCTGGGCGTAATGGAGGACAGGCACATCGGGGGCCAGTCGATCCACAAGCGGTGAGACCACATAGGTTCGTGAAACCTGCTGAACCAGAAGAGGAACGAGAACGAGCAGCAGCAGGATCCGCAGGGAGATCAGGGTGGAATCCCGGCGGCGACGGAATCCTGCGACCAGAGTCTCCTCCGAGGAGGGGTCAAGCTGACGGCGGATCGAGTCGAAGACGCCCAGCAACGATCGCGGTAATGGATCAGGAGCGCGACTGAGTGTTGGATTGGAGTTCTGACGGGTGGATGCATACCGCGACACCACGCCTTCGATCAATTGAAACTGACGCAATTCCTGGTAATCCAGCTGGCCACGGTTCGCACGAACCGTCTCACAGGTGGAGCGACAGATGCTCAACGCTGTTCGGAAACGCCTGAGAATCGTCGCCTGAACCGACCTGGGTACGGACAGTTCCAGGTCGGGCCGAATCGGTCGATCGTTGTAGAACTCCAGCTCAAGGCTCTGAATCAGCAGAGCAGCCTCATAACCACGCTCCAGTTCGTTGGAGAGGTCTGATGACTGGTTGTTGGGAAACAAACCGATCCAGTTGCGACGGAACATCCAGCACTGGTTTTAACGGGAGAACACCCACCAGGTGGCCATTGGCACGATTGTGCCAACCACAAGCAAAACAATCACCCATGTGAATGCATTGCTTTCCTCTGTTTCAGCCTGGGTCGGCACATTGGTCGGGAGGGTGGTGCGAACCATTTCTTCCGGAGGACCGGGATCCTCACCTCCCTCAAGAACCGTGGACAGACGATTCAAACCATCCAGCGATGCCTGGCGATAACGGTCACCGTCCCGAAGTGGGGTCGCCATCGTGGCTCGGCCTGTACTGGTCAGGAGCGACTCAGGCAATTGCGTGGTCAGATCGGGGTCGGCCACAACTGCAGCACGCTTGTTCTGGGTTTCAATCAGCAACAACAACATCGGAGCGTTGTTATCGGCTGAGCTCCACTGCTCCAACAGGGCTTCTCCGAAGCTTCTCAGCGAAAATCCGTAATCCAGACGACGAACAGTGACCAGGCGTGCATCGATGCGGCCGTCCCCAACCTGCTGAAGCCGATTTTCCAGCTCCGATGTGCTGGCACGGCTGAACACATCAGCGTCGTCGAGAAGGTGAGCGTCCGGAGGCTGTGAGGGCAGGTCAGTCGGCGCGATCGCCAGAGCCGTGGGAACCAAAACCACCAGAGCGATCAAGAGGCTGAGAACGCCTCCAAGCAGACGTCGCATCCACGAAGTCACCATCAAAATCTGTCCGTCGTTGCACCAGTCTGCCTTCAGATGTCCAGCTCGGTGCGGTTGAGGGCTGCGATGGAACGGATCACCATTTCCGCGTCTGCGGTCGGAACAACCATGTCGGTCGCCAGCGTCTGAAGCAACGACGTTTCCTCCGGCGTGACCATCCGATCGGCATGGACGAGATGAGCCGCCACTGCCAACGCGGATTCCTGTTGCCCTGGCGACAGGACCGGGATCGCTTCGGTGATCAAACCATGCACTCCACTGGAGCGCAGCAGGGTCAGCAAGGTGTCAAACAGATCACCCATCTCGGCCTCCGACAGGCCGCTGTAGATCGAACGGTTTTCAAGCTGACGCCGCAGGGCATGGGCTTCATCCCGATCGAGCCGTCCATCGCAAGCCACTGCGGCCAGAGCAATCGCGGCGAAGGCTTCTCTGACATTCATCTGGCAACACACTCCACTGCCCACATTTGAGCAGGATGTTGACGATCTGACAGCACAAGAGGCGATGCCGGTCCCCGCTCGATTTGTTCTCTCCATGGGCGTGCTGGTCCTGGTGCTGACTCTTGTCAATGCCGTCTCTGCTCCAGCAGTCACTCCAGAACTGCAACGGGCAGAGGTGATCGCCGGTTTGGCTGCTGTTGGCTTGATGCTGATTGCTGTGCTGTGGACGCGGGCCAATCCCAAGGCACCGGACCGTCAGCCCTTAACGGGCGAGCAGGGATTGGTCTTGAGTGATTCCATCGACGATGCCGTCCGCCAGGAGCTCGGTTGGGGGAGCCACATGTTGTTGACGGCGACATCGGCAGCCACCGTGCTGGTCTACTGGCAGGGTCGCGTGCTGCTTCGGCGGGGTCTGGTCAGTGACGCTGTGTTCGAGCCCGGAGCAATCTGCCAACGGGCCATGGAACGCAACGATCTGATTTCGATGGTGAAAACAGCGCTGTTTCCAGGGCGCAGTGAATTCGATCCGATTCTCCCGGGTCTTCCTTCGGTTCTTGTCTCAGCGATCGGTCATGACGGGGTGGTCGTCCTCGGTGGCTGGTCCGAACGCTGTTTCACCCGCGCCGATGAACTGTGGTTGAAAGGATGGATCGAGCGACTCAAAACGACACTCGAGACGGGGACGCCGAATCCGTCGCGTCTGGAGTCTTCAACTTGATCGTGGAGGTCACCCGCTGACCTGGCGCCCCGAAACGGATCAGACCGTCCTCACCCAGATGCCCCTCCAAACGCGGAGAACGGGTGATCTGGTCCATGGCGGTCCGACGCAGCACGACATTTCCTTCGGCCACAACCTGATTGTCGTCCCACCCCCAACTGCAACGTTGGGCGGTGAGTTGCTCACCGGGTTGGCTGAGTGAGCAATCGGAGGGAATCGTCACGCGCTTGCCACGCTGGTCGACAGTGAAGCCAAAACCCCGAACCGTGCCACGACGAAGCTTGGCAATCACATCCGACTGACTCACGAGCTGTTGACGACCGAAATGCCAACGGGTCGTCCCCGTTGCCAGATCACCTTGTCCATCGGGCAGCGTCAAGGTCACCGGTGCCATGAGATCGATCTCCTGGCGCAGGGTGTTGCCCTGCAATGCACTGGCCTGAATCGTTTCAGCCTCAGATCGACGCATCAGGACAGGTCCCTGGGCTTCCATCACACCGCTGACGAAATTCCAACGCCCGTCCTGCGTCGTGACGGTCGTGTCCGGCCGTCTGACGTCAGAGCGGGCATCGGACCAACGGTCCCAGAGGGTGGACCCCTGAAGGGTGAGTGTGTCCTGATCCACCTGAAAGGTCAGATGCTCACCACGCAGCTGCGATGTGGCATCAAGGGCCCGGGGGTTCTGGTCAATCACCATCTGTGACTGACCAGGGGTCCAGACCAGGCGATCTCCTCGAATGATCAGCTGACGTTGATCCAGCTGGCGGAGCTCCACAGACCCTTCCAGAACAACGAGTTGTCCGTCATTGAGAACCGTGGCGAGATCGGCGCTGATCCTGAAGGAGGGTTGATCCTGGCGATAAAGAA
>JBGKDR010000162.1:0-10639 GCA_042954225.1 Parasynechococcus sp. | reverse complement strand
AGATCGATCAGGGTCTGCATGCCGCAGGCGGTGGCCAGGCTGCTCGTTGGATGGAACACCCGACAGGCCAGACGCGCCACAAGGCCAGGTTCAACCTCACTCGGATGGCGGTAACGGTTCTGGATGACCGCGACCGGTGTCTCTCCGATGGTCAGCACATCGCCGGGTTGCACCAGATGGGCGGCGTAGGTCCGCATCACCTCGATCGGATCATCGAGGGTGCCCAGCAGATGGGTTTTGACGGGAAGCACCGCACAGCGATCACCCTGCCGGAACGTCGCCTGCTCAGCGGTCAGTGGTGTGGGTTTTGACAGGGGCACCAGCACGCCCTGACGGCGAGGCAACCGTCCGAACGGGCCGTAGTTGATCCAATCGACGTCGACCCAGAGGGTGTCCACCAGGGTCCTGGGGTCCTCGTTGCGCGGAGCGTCGATCGTGATCGTCACTCTGGCCTGGGTGGTTCGACGTCCTTTCACGATGTAAGCCACCCAGTAGCCATCTCGTCGGGACGGCTCATCGGGGTGGTCGCTGATGACCCGCGTGGTGACGTTCAGCTCAGACAGATCGGTGGAGCCGAGCAGCACCGGCGTCACGGTGAGTTCGGGGACAAAGATCTCCATCCGTGGATGGGGATTGGTGATCTCGAGAATTCCGGTGACCTTCAGACGGTGACCGTCCGCTTCAACGGTCCATTGCTTGCCGCGCAGTTGGAGTGGGGAGGACGGCCGCAGCCTGTGTCGCAACTCCAGCCAGCTCACGCCGAGGCCGAGGGCGAGGGAAGCGGTAGGCAGAAACACGCCGTCAGGTCACACAAACACGCGGCAGCGTAGGCGGATCATCTGGCTCTGCCCTCAGCCGGGCGTGACTTCGATGTTCACCTCGTTGAAACTGCCTTCCTGATCGATGGCGCTCAGATCCGGTGCGGGCAGTCCCGTCGCCGCGCTGATGGCTTCGTTGATCGTCTGAAGGGAGACCTGACCATCCTGGTCGAAGACCACCTGTCCATCGGGTCCGATCACGACCACCTGCGGGATCGTTCCTTTCCAGTAGGTCGCCGGGTCCTTGCGATCACCCTTTGAGCGTCCCTGCAGCGGATCGGTGGACAGGGGCATCAAGTCGATGTTGCGGGTCCAGATGCGTTGCAGCTCGGAGACCACCGGAGCGAAGCGTTTGCTCACAGCGCTGTCGTCGAGGTAGTACACGATCACGGCGGTGCGACCGGCTTCGAGGCTGTCCGCCAGGCTGTTGGCCGGTGGTACCAGGGAACCGTTGCCCGCGTACAGGGCGTAGATGTTGCCGTCGTAGCTGTCGTTGTCTCGGATGGCCGCGGCGGGGCTCACCCACACCAACAGAGCCAGGCTGAATGCGAACAGAGCTTGGAAGAGGGAAGCCATCGGGCGAATGCCGTGGCCGGTCATTATCCGCGTCCGAGATGACGACCCATGCCCTGAGCGATGCCGCGACCGATCAGGCCAAGGCCGCGACCGATCACCTGGGTGAGAATCACCACCATCAGATCACCAAGGCGTCGGACCAGGGCTTGCAACTGCGGGGCCAGGGCATCACGCGTCTCGAGCAGAAGAGCCACCTGGCGTTGCCACCAGCCGAGGTCACTGAGTTCCTGATCGCGGGGTTCAAGCCGCTCAATCGGGACAATCTCCCCTGCTTTGAGTTGGAAGAGTGTTCGCTTGCTTTCGTACAGCTCGATCGGTCTCTGCACCCAGTCGTCCCACCGCAATTGCGTGTTCAGCTGGTTGCGCAGGCGCTCCAGCTCCCGGGTTGAGATCAGCGGTTCATTGAGCAGATAACGGCGCAATTCCGGCCATTCACCGCAAAGGTCGAGAACATCGGATCCGATCAGTTCAGCGGTGCGCACCAGCCAGTTGCTGACCAGAACCTCCAGCTGCAGCAGGGCCCTTGGATCATCGGGTGGAAGCAGCTGCCCCTTGACCAGCACCGGTTGACCGGCCAGCAGCGGGGACAGCATGGCGTCCGGGTCCGGAAGATCCGCATCCATGCTGGAGAGGTCTGCATGGTCGAGCAGGGCTTCCGCGACAGGACGCAGAACGCCCTCACGCGGAATCTGCACATAGGTGCCCGCCATGCTGGCCAGAGCCTGGCGCCGCACTTCGGATTGAACCTGAGACCAGGCCTGGGCGTAGGCAGGATCAGCCTGAACGTCGCGCAGGCGGATCAGAACCTGGCTGAGTTGATGCAGAAGAGCGAGAAGCAGGTCGCGTCGGCGTGCTGGGTGCAGTCCATCAAGAGCCAACAGCTTCCCGGTCGCATTGCTCAGACCGGACTGGACGGAGCTGGTGAGACGTTCCTCGATCGCATCCCAGACCGCCAGACCATTGCGTTGCTTGAGGGTGATGGCTGTTGCCGTTCCACCAGGACCCCGTTCGTCACCTGGGCTGAACTGGTCTGGGGTCGGTCGAAGCGGCACACTGTCAGCCAGGCCAAGCTGCAGAGGGCCCCAGATCCAGAGCAACAGTGCATGGGCACTCCTTAGCTCCCGCCGCCGGCCCTCCAGGACGAAGCGCAGCATGGGGTTGCTGGGAGGTGGCGCGAGCAAGGCTTCGATCGTCTGGAGATCACAGCTGATCTGCTGCAGTCCGCTGACAAGAAGCCATTGGCCAAGCCCCATCACGGAGCCGTTCAGCGCCGGACGTGTTGATGACGGCCCAGGTGTGAGACGAACCACCCGTCCACCGCCTAACAAAGTGTTCACGCTGTCGGTGAGCTCTCCCAGGTTGCTGTCCTGCAGCAGTCCCGCGGCAGGAAGATTGAGCAGGGCTTCCTCGGAGCTGGCTAAGCCGTCAGGGAGCAGCAGCAGGATCGGTGTTGAAGGCCAGCGTTCGCTTTGGGCCTGGACTTCGCGCTCGATGGCCGACAGGCTCAATACCGTGTCGATCGACCAGATCAGCAGGGACGGGGCTCCATCCAAAGCCTGGGCCTGCAGTACGACGGTCCATTCCGGATGGGATCGGGTGAGCTCCAGCGCCAGTGATTCAGCGAGGAGGGCCGGCGCTTGAAGGAGAATGCGCACCGGTGTTGTGGAGGCCAAGGTGCGCTGCAGACGGTCGATGGCGCCAAGGTAACGAGCCTCAGCTCATTTCTCCAGGGTGCAACGACCGTTCAGTTGAAGGGTGTACGACTCGATTTTGTAGCCGGTCTGCGCTTCGATCTCGTTGAGAAGCTGTGCCGGGAGTTCGATGTCAATGTCCTGGATCTCGCCGCTGTCCAGACAGGTGAGATGGCTGTGGGGATCACTGCGGTAGCCATAAAGACGACCACTGGCACGGTCGAGGCACTCGATCACCCCGGCGGACTGAAGGGCCTCGAGGTTCTGATAAACCGAGGTATGGCCGATGCTCCGCCCCCGGGCATTGAGCTTCTCAAAAATATCTCTGGCGCTGAGGTGGGTCTGGTCAGTCCAGAGCAGCTCAAGCACCATGCGCCGTTGGCGGCTCAGACGCATTCCAAGCTGCCGACAGCGTTCAAACACCGTTTGAAGCCCAGTCGGTCTGCGGGAAGCATCCGTTTTGGTGGTCGGCTGCTTCAGCACAGAAAGTACCGTGTTGGCTTCAGTTTAAGGCTGTCTCAGCAATCAGTCAGGCCAGATTGGCGTTGATTGTGGTGGCGTCCTGCAGACGGGTTGAACCGAGTGCCTGGATCGCTTCCGCGAGATCCACACGACCGTCATAGAGCGCTCGGCCGACGATTACCCCAGACACCCCAAGCTGTTCAAGGGGTAGGAGCGACAACAGATCCGCCATGGAGCCAATCCCTCCAGAGGCGATCACAGGAACAGCGCTGGCCTGCGCCATCTCCCGCAATGCCTCCAGGTTGGGTCCTGCCAGGGTGCCGTCGGTGGCGATGTCGGTGGTGATGATCGCTGCGATGCCGGACGCACTGAATTGCTTCGCCAGGTCTGTGGCGAGGACATCGCTCTGTTCGATCCAGCCCCGGGTCGCGACCCGGCCACCATTGGCATCGATCCCGACCACGACCTTGCCTGGGTGGCGCCTGGCCAGATCAGTCACCAAATCGGGTTGTTCAATGGCGACGGTGCCAAGAATGACCCGATCGAGGCCACAACGCAGCAGGTCGTCAGCCCGTTCTGCGGAGCGGACGCCACCACCCAGCTGCACAGGGATCGAGAGAGCCGCCGTAATCGCGCGGACGGCGTCGTCGTTGACAGGCTCGCCCCGTTTGGCTCCATCGAGATCCACCAAGTGCAGACGGGTGGCTCCCTGCTCCTGCCAACTCAGCGCCTGAGCCACCGGGTCGTCGCTGAAGCGAGTGACCTGGTCGTAATCCCCCTGATGCAGACGCACACAGGCACCGTCGAGCAGATCGATGGCGGGGATGATCTCCATGGCGCGAAACCGTTTGGGCAACCATCCTGCAGCTCCGCGCTTCAATACCCGCGTTTGAAGCACCGCGCCCGTGAAGATCCTGGTGATGGGGGGAACCCGTTTTGTCGGCAAGCCCCTGGTGGCGCGCCTTCGATCCCAGGGTCATGCCCTCACCCTGTTCACGCGCGGCAAGAACGCCATCCCGGATGGAGTCGAGCACCTCAAGGGTGATCGCGGGTCTGAGACCGGGCTGTCCAGCTTGGCTGGCCGCAGCTTTGACGTGATCGTCGACAGTTCCGGTCGCACCCTCCAGGACACCCAGCGGGTGCTGGCGGTCACAGGAGCGCCAGCCCATCGCTTTGTGTATGTCAGTTCGGCCGGGGTCTACGCCGATTCTGTGGTTTGGCCCCTGACAGAAGACGCTCCGACGGATCCCAACAGCCGTCACGCCGGCAAAGCCGAAACGGAATCCTGGCTCCGTTCTGAGGGTGTCCCTTTCACCAGTTTCCGCCCGACTTACATCGTTGGCCCTGGGAATTACAACCCGGTGGAGCGTTGGTTTTTTGATCGGATCGTCAACGACAAGCCGATTCCACTGCCGGGTGATGGCAGCACGATCACCCAGTTGGGCCATGTCGATGACCTCGCGGAGGCCATGGCCCGTTGCATCGATGTGGAGGCTGCGGCAAATCGCATCTACAACTGCACCTCCGCGCAGGGCGTCACCTTCAAAGGGCTGATGACCGCCGCTGCCGTGGCTTGCGGCAAAGATCCCCAATCCCTGGATCTGCGCAGTTTTGAACCGTCAAGGTTGGATCCAAAAGCGCGCAAGGCATTTCCCCTGCGGCTCAATCACTTCCTCACGGACATCACGCGTGTGCAGCGTGAACTGGCCTGGGCACCGCGTTTCGATCTGGCCGCCACACTCAAAGACAGCTTCGAGAACGATTACGCCCTGAATCCGACTGAGAATCCTGATCTCAGCTCCGATGCGGCGTTGATCGGGGGTTGAGATACCCGGCGGCTGAACTGATCGCAAGACCCAGGGACGGCCAGAACAACCAGAAGCCAAGACTCACCAGCTCGCGATGGCCCATCCAGGCTTCGGGCCAGAGCAGCATCAGCAGGCTGAGGAACTGGAGGATCGTCTTGGCTTTGCCCGCCCATGACGCGGGTGCTCCATCGGCTGCGCCGGCCCGCCACCCTGAGATCAGGAGTTCCCGGGCCAGCAACAACCAAACGGCCCAGAGGGGCAGTCGCTGACTGGCCGCCAGCCAGATCAGCGGCGCCGCAATCAGCACCTTGTCAGTCAGGGGGTCGAGTCGAGCTCCCCAGCTGGTACCTCCCCCGGCCTGGCGGGCCAGCCAGCCATCGGCGGCATCACTCAGACCTGCGAGCAGCAGGATCCACCAGGCCAGAGGCTGCCACCCGATCTGGAGTGCCACGATCAGCGGGAGACCCGCCACGGCTCGTCCCAGGGTGAGCGCATCAGCGCTGCGACGAAGGAAGCGTTGGTTCAGAACGGTCGAACAATTGATGACCACTACAGCAGCCCAGCACGATCAAGCCCACCAGAATGAAGCGAGTTGAAGACGTCACATGGTTCTGAAGCTGACTGTCGCTGATGTGATGACGCAACCCGTGCTGACTGTCACGGCAGACACGCCGCTGCAGGACGCCGTCAAGCTGATCAGTGATCACCACATCAGTGGTCTTCCGGTGGTGGATGCGAAGGGTGCCCTGATCGGAGAGTTGAGTGAACAGGATCTGATGGTGCGCGAGAGCGGCGTGGATGCCGGTCCTTACGTGATGCTTCTCGACAGCGTGATCTATCTGCGCAATCCCCTCAACTGGGACAAGCAAGTGCATCAGGTTCTCGGCACGACCGTCGCCGATCTGATGCGCAAGGACAGCCACAGCTGCCAGGGCTCGTTGCCCTTGCCGAAGGCTGCGTCCCAGCTGCACGATCGTGGGACACAGCGGTTGTTCATCGTTGATGACGCCGGAACACCGATCGGCGTGCTCACCCGGGGAGACGTGGTGCGTGCCCTCGCCTCCGAGCAGACGATCTGACTCAGTTGATGGTCTCGATGGAGATCGCCACCGGCTGGATCGCACGGAATTCCACGTAATCACCGACACGCAGTCGATTGAGGGGATTCCCATCCAGTCCACGTCGGAGGTCAAGGTTGTGGATTCCTCCGAAGGGGCCACGCAGGCTGATGTCCTTGTCTTCGACCGAGATTTTCACAACTTCTGCTGTGCCCGTTGCCATGGACACACGAGCGCCTCGCCGAACAGGACCAAAGGCCTCGGACAGCAGAACATCATCCCGGCGGAATTTGAGCTGCTGGACGCTGCTGCGGCGGAGGTCCACCACGAGGCCATCGAGCAGATCCACGCGCACGGTGTCGCCGACCTTGACTCCCGCCCGGCTCAGATCCACACCACTGGTGATGAGCATGTTGTGGCCGTAGGGAGACCGCACTTCGATGACCTGGTCCTTGGGTTGGATGCGAACAATCGTTCCTTCCAGCTTTGAGATCTCAAAGGACTGGAGCAGGTCAGCCTGCAAGGACCTGCTGTTCTCACGCAGCGTTGTCGTCATGGGCTGTTGCCCGCCCACGCTGCGCACGGCTTTGGTGGTGGTCACACGGTCCAGGGCCACGGCCACCGGCTGGATCATGCGGAAATCCACGATGTCTCCCGTCTTCAGCTTGGGAAACAGGTCATTGCTGGCGTCGGTGATCACATCCAGGTTGTGAATGCCGCCCAGCGGTCCCATCAAGCTGATGCTGCGGTCCTGGCTCGACACCTTCACCACACGTGCCGTGCCAGATGCCAGGGCAACGCGGGTTCCTTTGGCGAGTGGGCCCATGGTGGTGGGCATGATGATGTCTTCGCGGTTGAAGCTCAGCTCCTTGTTCTTGCTGCGCTCGATGTCGACCACAAGGCCATCGAGGACGGAGACATCGACACCATCCCCAGGTTTCAGATCGAGGGGTGTCATGTCAAAACCGACGGTGATGATCTCCTTATGCCCCTCGGGATCGATCACCTCGATCACTTTCTGATCTGGCAGAACAACATTCACGACGCCGCGAAGATGCGTGACTTCAAAGCCCGCAAGTTGTTCCGGGCTGAACCCGGCTCGTACCTCCGCCTGCATTGCCAGAGAGGAACACACCGCGAGTCCCCCAGAGATCAAGGCGCGGATTGGTCCGAAACGGCTGAACATTGTCTGGGGCCATTGGCAGCTGATGGGTGGACGCTAGCTCGTTTCGAATGCGGCAAAATGCGGCCACTTGCTTCGAGGCATCGACCATGCGCAATCGACTGAGCTTGATCGCAACGGTCCTGGCTGTCGCTGTGGCTGGTGTTGCATCAAGTGCCCCGGCTCGGGCAGAAACCAGCATTGAGATCAGCTTGAAAAACCGATACCTCACGCTGTTGGATGACGGAGAGGTGATTGGAAAATATCCGGTGGCGATCGGCGCACCTGAATCACCCACGGTCCCTGGACAATTCGCCGTGACCAAGATGGATGCGGCTCCGATTTATCACAAAAAGGGCAAGGTCATTGCCCCGGGGCCTCAGAATCCAGTCGGCGTTCGCTATGTGGCCTACGTGCAGATCGGCACGGGCGAATATGCCATTCACGGCACGGCATGGCCGAATTGGGTGAGATTGCGTTCGGCCGTGAGTCTCGGATGCATCCGCATGCTCAATGACGACGTGATTCAGGTCTTCAACAGGATCAAGGTCGGCACACCTGTACTGGTCAGTCAGGACTGATCCCACCTTTGTTCTCTGCCGTTTTTTCATTCTCCCCGTTCCAGATCATGGCCCGCTTGCTTTTGATTCTCAGTGCGATGGCAGTGCATACGTCACTGGCATGGGCCAACCCGTCGAGGGAAACCCCTGAGAACGACTTTCTCGACCTCGTCGATGGCGATGGTCATGTCCTTGTTCAGGGGCAAGGTGTTGCCGATGTGAATGACAAGGCGCGTGCACAAGGGCTTCAATTCCCCGCCCTTGGCTATTGGTCTCCTGAGGGACATTGCTTTGTCAAACCTGCTCCCGGAGATTGCAATGGCGTGTTCAAGCGTTGATCGATTGGCGTTCTGAACTCTCTGTTCAATTGATCGCCATGTGGGGCGATCAACCAGTCGTAGGGTTGTTGACAATTAGCCGGTCGAGCCGTTAAAAAATAAGTATTCAGTTTTCCACTCCAATGCTCACCGGTGCAGAACTTCTTGCCAAGGTCAAGGACCTTGGCGATGTCTCCAAGTCAGACATTGTCCGTGCCTGTGGTTATGTCTCTACCAAAAAGGATGGTGGAGAGCGCCTGAACTTCACGGCGTTCTATGAGGCACTGCTCGATGCCAAGGGCGTCAATCTCAGTGGTGGCGGCGCCGGCGTTGGTAAAGGCGGCCGTAAACTCAGCTACACCGCCAAAGTTCAGGGCAACGGCAACCTTCTCGTCGGCAAGGCTTACACCGCCATGCTCAACCTTGAGCCCGGTGCTGAATTCGACATCAAGCTCGGCAAGAAAGCGATCCGCCTGATTCCAGTCGGTGGTGTTGAAGAGGATGACGAGTGATCAGTATCGACCTGCTGTCGTCGTCGATTGATTAATCCTTGTCAAAGCCGTCGTGAAAGCGACGGCTTTTTTGCCGCCTGGTTGATGTCCACTCAAACGAGATTGCAGCGCCTTGGTCGATTCGGGCTACGCGCGCTGAGAATCGCTGCCAGCACCCTCTCCGTCGTTGAATTGCTGCGATCGGACTGGGTGGGTGGAGTGACCGCCGGTCTGGCCTGGTTTGTCTTCCTCCAAGTGGAGAGGCGTCTTTCGGACGACGCGGAATCGTCGGACTAACTCAGGGCGTGCGGACCAGCTTGGCGTGCAAGCGGCAGACAGACATGGCTTTGCGGGGCGGGTCCTGGCAGAGAACCCCGAGTTCGCGGTTCAGATCCTGAAAGAGCTGGAGTTGAGCCAATGGCATCGACGGGACCGACACGCCGAGGATGAATGCTGCGCCGAAGGACATGGGCATCAGCATCGAAACCATTGCCGTCTCGCGAGTCTCGCGATTGTCTCACGCTTGAGGGGCTCAGTTCGGTATCGCTGGGTACAGAGGTGGAGGGGGCTCCAGCTCCGCAGGCAGTGGCGGCAAGGCTGGTGGGGCTGGGGCTCCGATCAGATCTTCAGCGTCGGCATCGGGCTCGTTCTCTGCGCGAACGTTGGGTTCAAAGAGTTCCGGTGGCGGCAGATCCGGAGGGAGAGGCGTGGGGTCGGGTTCCGAGAGATCTGGCTCGGCTGGCGTCAATGTCCAGTCCTCATCCCAGCGATCGGGTGTGAGGGGCTGTTCACGAAGAACCAGGGGGTCGGCCGTGATCGGAGGCTCCCGCAACGGCGAGCGCTGGGGCTGTTCGGCTGGCGTGCCCTGGCCGTCTTGCTCGAGTCGTTGTTGTTTCGGCGATGGCGTCGGTGCCCAGATCATCCTGGCCAATGGTTCAACGCCCTGCTCCATCACCCGGTTCAGGCCGGCAAGAGCACGGTCCATCAGATGGGCCCCGAGGGCCTGGCTGCATGTGATGGGTCCATCACAGCTGCTCTGCTCTTGGATTTTCTGTGCGACTCCCGCGATCAGATCACCTCGCAGAGGCCTGGACCTGCGGCTCAGGCGAAGCAGGTAAGGGACATGAACAAAGCTCGTTGCTCCACCGCTGATCCAGTTGGCATCCTCTTCCGTGAATCCCTTCACACCAGGGATGATCAGGCGACTTTTGGAGGCGTGATCAGGCATGTAAGCCGCCAGATAGCCACGACGCCGGGACAGGTCTTTGGTCTGTTCGAGGGTGAGTCCGTCACGGCTCATCAACACTTCGACCCTGCCGTCGGAGCGCAGTCCCATCACCATGCGAATTCTCGGCAGGTAATACCGGATCCGCTGGCCCATGCTGATGCTGTAGGCCCCTTTGTAGCTCTCTGGAGCAACCTCAAGATCGTTGTAGAGACTGTGCAGACCACCGATGAAGGTGTCGTAACGGCGCGCGCGCTCGTCTGTAAGAGCGCCGAAGCCGAAGTCAACCTGCCCGTCATGGCGAATGCCGATGTAGGCCCGCTGGATCGATGCTGTTCTGTTGCGACCCTTCCAGATTCTGGAGCCGAACTTCAGATCACCCAGTGGAACGGTGATTTCCTGTCCGCCGATGTCGATGTGCCGCTCGTACATCGGGCCTGAGACGAAGGCATAGGCCGCGCTGTCTTCAAA